>NZ_JBSGYQ010000099.1:0-17524 GCF_053610585.1 Streptomyces sp. NPDC054887
CTCCCGAGGAGCCGGCCGGGGCCTTCGCCGTGTGCGGAACCGAGTGCGTCAGCCCGTCCAGCAGCGGACGACGGTGTCCTTGTCGACCTCGAAGTTGAGTCGGCCCGCCAGGTACTCCATGGTGATGATCGAACCCGGCGGAAGCGCCCTGACGGTCGTCCAGCCGCGCTCGCGGGCCAGCCGCTCCGCGCCGTCGGCAGCGAGGCCGACGTACGCCTCGGGGTTGTCGTCGGGCTGGGCTGAAGGGGTCGGTAGAGGTGCCATGGGACTCACCGTAGGCCGCCTCCCGCAGGGAGGGAAGGGCGGGCCGGGAGCGGTGAGTCACCGCCCCACATACCTCAGCGGTCACACTTGTGTCACAGGATCACGACAGGCGTTTGGTATGGGCGTCATCGCCCGAAAGGGCATCCGGATGCCTTCGGGGCGAATTGCCAACACCCCTCGAATCATCACCCAATAACAGGTTCTTAATTCCTTCCCGGCTCCCCCGTGTGCTCCGCCGAATTCGCGGCGCGCGCTCCTGCCGCATAACTGACGGGCCGTAGCGAATTCACGGTTCCCCCACACGATCCGCACCGGACGCGGTGAGCCGCCGCGATGCTCGCGGCCCTTGGACGGGAGCGGCGGCCGGCCGCCCGGCCGTTGACCGGCACCCGGTTCCGGGGTCCGGCCGGGGCCGCCCGGATCACTCCGGAGCGCTGCGGTCCAGAGCGCGCCCGAGGAGATCACGCGCCGAACGGATCCGCTCCGTGAGCTCCGGCGGCTCGACCACCTCGAAGTCGAAGCCCGTCAGCATGATGTGAATGACCAGCAGGTCCAGGCTCGCCGCCCCGGTGCGCAGGAGGCAGCTGTCCTCGTCGGCCGCTTCGAGCACGCCGGCGCTCGGCGCGACCGCCTGCCGCGCCTCCTCCAGCGGCGCGAGCAGCCGGACGACCGCCGTCGCGGCGTACGCCCCGGTGGAGACGCCCTCGGAGACGTACGCCGCGAGATCCCCGGCCGGAGGGTCGCGCGGCTCGAAGCGCGGGCCGTGCGGGGGTGTCGGCGTGATCCGGTCCGCCCGGAACGTACGCCAGTCCGAGCGGTCCACGTCCCAGGCGACGAGGTACCAGCGGCGCTCGGTGCACACCAGGCGGTGCGGCTCGACGGTCCTGCGGGTGGAACTGCCGCCATGGTCCCGGTACGCGAAGCGCAGCCGCTCGGTGTCCCGGCAGGCGTTGGCCAGCTCGGTGAGCACGGACGCGTCGACGGTGGACGCCGCCGGCCCGCGCAGCATGGGCACGGTGAAGGCGTTGAGCGCGCCGACGCGGCGGCGCAGCCGGCTGGGCAGCACCTGTTCGAGCTTGGCCAGCGCGCGTACGGACGTCTCCCCGATGCCTTCGACGCCCTGTCCGGCGGCGGTGCGCAGCCCGACCGCGACGGCCACGGCCTCCTCGTCGTCGAGGAGCAGCGGCGGGAGTTCGGCTCCCGCGCCGAGCCGGTAGCCGCCGCCCGTGCCCGGGCTGGCGTTGACGGGGTAGCCCAGTTCGCGCAGCCGGTCGACGTCGCGGCGCACGGTGCGCGGGGTGACGCCGAGCCGCTCGGCCAGGTCCGGGCCGGTCCACTCGCGGTGGGCCTGCAGCAGCGACAGCAGGCGCAGCAGACGTGCCGAGGTCTCCAACATGCGGCGAGTCTGCCAGGGCGCGGGGGCGGCACCGGCCCCCGGGCCCCGGCGTTCCCGGGCCCTACCGCGGGGTGTCGAGCCGCACGCTGAGGTCGTTGTCGACGGTGAAGTACGGGTACGCGGTGGTCGGCCGGTCCACCCCCGGCCACTCGACCGGCAGCGCCGGGTAGCGGAAGACGCCCTTCTTGTCCCACACGTCGTCCAGGATGCGCCCGATCCGTATCCCGGCCGCGCCGGGCTCGGCCCGCGCGGCGCACACCCACAGGTCCCACAGCCGCTGTTCGTCGCCGCGCCCCTCGGCCAGCGGCCCGTACACGAGGGTGAAGGCGAACGTGCCGTCGGCCCGGAGGGTCACCGGCACCCGGTGCGGGTCCTTCTTCGCGCCCCGCAGCCTGGCCTCGACGACGGCGTCCCCGTCGAGCGCGGCCCCGTACAGCCGCCCCTCCACGGTCATCGCGCCTTCGGGGAAGCCGATGGCTCCGGCCTCGGCGTGCGGCGCGCGCAGCCAGCTGCGCACCGCGAGCCTGCCGTCGGCGGTCGGGTACGGGATGCGTACGGCGACCTGGGCGCGCCCGGGGTCGGGGGCGCGGTCGACGAGCGACCGGAGGTCCCTGACGCCAGGCTCGATGCGCTGCTGCCCGGACTCGTCCCCGTGTGTGGTGAACGCGTCCCAGCGCCCTTCGGCCAGTTCGACGGTGCTCGGCAGCACGGCCCGCAGGCTGCCACCGCCGGTGGGTGTGAGCGGCAGCCGCACGACGTCCGCGGGCGTGTCGCCGCCGCGCCGCCGCAGCAGGAGCACCGCGCCCGGGGACGCCTCACCGGCGATGTCGAAGGTGACGCCGCCGGCGGAGTCCGCGATGCAGTCGGCGCGCGGCGGTTCCGTGCGGGTCGGGGTGGTGTTCATGCGGTCTGCCCTTTCCGGAGCACGGAGGCGGCCTTGCGGCGCAGCGCGTACGCCCCGTCGAGCACCGCTCCCCGGGAGGAGTAGAGCGCGTTCCGGGTCCGGCTGCACGAGTGGCGGTGGCCGCCGCGCGAGACCAGTTCGGTGAACAGCGCCTCGTGCCGCTCGGCGATGTTCCCCGGGTCGAAGCGGGCGGAACCGGCGAGCGCGGCCGCTCCCATGGCGCGGCGCCGGTCGTCGTCGTTGATCAGGCCGAGGAGCGCGTCGGCCACCGCGCCGGTGTCCCCGACCGGGACGAGCAGTCCGTCGCGGCCGTCGGAGATGATCTCACGCGGGCCGTGCGGGCAGTCGGTGGACACGACCGGAAGGCCGGATCTCATCGCTTCGACGATGGTCATGCCGAAGGACTCGTGCTCCGATGTGACCGCGGCGATGGAGCCTTTGACCCACTCGGGCTCCATGGGGCTGGCCGCGCCCATCAGGAAGACGTGGTTGTGCAGGCCGAGTTCGGCGACCAGCGCGTGCAGGGCGGCCTTCTCGTCCCGCTCGCGTCGCCGCCGCCGTAGATGCGCAGCCGCCAGTCGGGGCGGGCGGCGACGACCTTCGCGAAGGCTTCGACGAGCAGGTCGTAGCGCTTGACGCGGTTGAGCCGGCCGGCCGCGACGACCCACTTGGCGTCGGAGTCCGCCGGTGCGACGGCCGGCGCGGGCACGCTGTTGGGCACCGCCACGATCCGTACGCCCGGCAGCTTGAGGCGGGTGCGGTAGGCGTGGGCGTCGGCCTCGGTGACGGTGGTGACGGCGTCCAGCACCGCGTAACGGTGACTCAGTTCCCGGCGCAGCCGTTGGCTGTGACCCGCGAGCGTGAGGTGCTCCTGCCCGACGCGCACGGGGCCGCGCCGGGTCTGGCGGGTGATGTGCACATTGAGCCCGGGGCGGGTGCCGACGACGACGTCCGCCTCCGTGGACCCCAGGTGCGTGGCGATGCGGGCGTCGGTGAGGCGGCTGTACTGCTGGTGACGGCCGTCGCCCACGGGGAAGATCCTCGCCGGGAGCGCGAACCGCTCGTCGTCGCCGTCGTATCCGGGGCTTTTCGCGCGCAGGTCGACGAGGTAGTCCAGCCGTACGCCGGCGGGGGCGCCCATCGCCGGCTCGTCGCGGTGGCGGAAGACCGAGACGATCTCGACGTCGTGCCGCTCGGCCAGCGCCTGCGCGAGGTTGAACGTCGTACGGATCGTCCCTCCGATGCCGTACGCGTTGTGGAGCAGGAAAGAGATGTGCATACGACGACGCGACCCCCAGATCTTCAGCGGACTGGTCATGTCCGACTGCTTTCAGAAATGGACTGTACTGGGCGAAAACTGATCGGCCCGAGCCGCATCAAATCGTTCCAATACGGTTGCGGCATCGATAGCCCGAGCGGGCAACCAAACCGCCGTTCCACGCATCAGGGGCGGTGGGCGGTGCGGGAGTTGCGCGTCACCCGGGCGGGCGGAACAGCGCCTGCCGCCCGCCCTGCCGGGCCGGGCGGCGGCGCTTCCCGTGTTCGCGCACGCACCGCGCCGGGGAGCGCTCGTGTTCAGCGGCGAGGCGTCGGAGCCCAGGTGCGCGCGGACGCGCTCTTCGCCTGCGGGACGACCAGCATCGTCCCGGTGCGGATCCGGTGCGGATCGCCGCCGACCGCCTTCGCGTTGGCCCGGTGGAGCGCCTTCCAGCCGCCGGGCACCCCGTACCGGCGGGCGATCGAGGCGAGCGTGTCACCGGCCTTGACGACATGGACCCGTCCGGAGAGGCGGTAGCGCTTGGCACAGACCGGCCATGCCTTCCACCCCTGGTTGGCGAGCACCTTCTCGGCCACCTCGATCTGCTCCGCCGGGGTGGCGAGGTCCGCGCGCGGGGCGTACGCGAGCCCGCCGTGCTGCACCCAGGTCGGCTGGTGGAACTGGAGCCCCCCGTAATAGCCGTTGCCCGTGTTGATGTGCCAGTCCCCGCCGCTCTCGCACTCCGCGAGGCAGCCCCAGGGCCACTGCTGCTTGGTGCAGCTCCCCGCCCCGGGCGCGGGCGCGGGCGGCGGGGACCCGGCCCGCGCGCCCGTCGGGCAGAGGGCCAGCAGTACGGCGAGCAGGGCGACCGGCACGGAGCGGGACTGCGGCAGCTTCGGCATCGCGCCACGCTAAGCAGCCGCCCCCGCGCCGCCACGGAGGCCGCGCGGCCGGCTCCACAGCCCCACCCGGTCGGCGGGACCCGCGGACCCGCCGGACGGTTCGTCAGGCGCCGGGGGGCGCGCGGACCGGCGTCCGCCCCGGCGCATCGGTTCGATTCTGTTCCCTTCTTCGCGTGACCCCGGCGACAGCTCACCCGTTGTCTTCTTGACGAGCCGGGAACCGCCCGGCACCCGCACCGAGTCCGAGGAGTCCCCCGTGCCGCGCATGCTCGACGTCAGCGACGACGTACGCGCCGAGATCGGCAACGAAGAAGCCGACCGCCTGCTCGCCGGCGAGAACGCCCCGGGCAGTTACGACTGCACCTCCTGCCGCACCCAGGGCGACTCCGAACTGGAGCGCACGAGCACCGTGCTGTTCGTCGGCGACGAAACGGCCGTCCTCGCGTTCGCCCACGCCACCTGCATCCCCTCCCAGGTCGTGCAGGTGGCCGAGGAGCAGCTCCAGGGCGCCGTACGCAGCATCACCGGCGGCGGCCCCGACCTGCCGGGAGCCGAGGAGTTCGGCGGCTCGCCGGGCCAGGCCGTCCTCGGGATCACCAGCGGCCTCGTGCTGATCGACGGCCAGCTGCACCCGGCCCTGGTCGTCGAGCCGACCGGGCCGGTCGCGCGCCCCGGCTCCGACCGCACCACCGACGAGTTCCTGGCGCTCGTGACCGAGCAGGGTTTCCAGCCGGTCGCCGACATGAACGACGTGCCCGCCGCGCTGCCCGGCTGGTCGGTGCTGCTCGCCATGGGCCAGCTCCACGCCGTGCTCCAGCCGGGGGCCAACGGCGGCAGCCCGGTGTCCTGGTGGCAGGCGCACCAGCCGCTCCAGGTGACCGAGGGCTGGCGCACGGCGGCCAACAAGTCGAGCACCGTCCTCGTCTACACCGCGCCGGCCGGTTCCATCGGCCAGCAGCCGCGCGAGGACCTGCTGCGCAACGCGCTGGAGCGGGCGGCCGCGCGGGGTGTGCTGGCCGCCGCCGCCATGCCGCTGGCCGGCACCTGACGGGCCCGGGCGGGCCGCCGGCAGGGCCGGACGGCGGACCGCTCACCCCCGCCGAGCAGGGAATTCCCTGCTCGGCCCGCATCCGACGGGCGCTGAGGTCGTTGGCACGTACGTGCACTCATACGACCCCTCACGCCATCAGCCGTACCAGAGCCAGATCCCCTCGATGCGCCCCTCGCGAGAAACCCAGACCGACCACTCGCACACCCCGATCTACGACGCGCTCTACTCGGAGTACCGCCGGTCCTTCCGGGCACTGCCCGGCGACCGCACCGGCGAGGAGGAACTGGGGTTCACGGGCTTCTCCTCGGGGCCGCGCCACGGGCATGGCTCCACGAGTCACACCGGTCAGGGCTCGCACGGCGGGCACACCGGCTTCTGGCGTGTCACGAGCAGCGACAGCGGCACCACCGCACACGGCAACGGGCGGCAGCACACCGGGAATCACTTCCCGGCCGCGCTGCCGCCCGCTCCTCGTCGGGGCTTCTAGGAAGCCCGCCGGCCCGCCGGGGGCCTCAGGTCACTTCTTGCGGCCGCGCTTCTCGCGCACCCGGACCGAGATGTGGATCGGCGTTCCCTCGAAACCGAACTCCTCGCGCAGCCGGCGCTCGATGAACCGCCGGTAGCCGGCCTCCAGGAAGCCGGAGGCGAAGAGCACGAACCGCGGCGGCTTGGCTCCCGCCTGCGTCCCGAAGAGGATGCGGGGCTGCTTGCCGCCGCGGACGGGGTGCGGGTGGGAGGCCACGATCTCGCCGAGGAAGGCGTTGAGCCTGCCGGTCGGGATACGCGTCTCCCAGCCGGCCAGCGCCGTCTCGATCGCCGGGACCAGCTTCTCCATGTGGCGGCCGGTCTGCGCGGAGACGTTCACCCGCGGCGCCCACGCCACCTGGGCGAGCTCGGTCTCGATCTCGCGCTCCAGGTAGTAGCGGCGCTCCTCGTCGAGGGTGTCCCACTTGTTGTACGCGATGACCAGCGCGCGGCCCGCTTCGACGGCCATCGTGATGATCCGCTGGTCCTGCACGCTGATGGACTCGCTGGCGTCGATCAGTACGACCGCGACTTCGGCCTTCTCGACGGCGGCGGCGGTCCGCAGGGACGCGTAGTAGTCCGCGCCCTCCTGGAGGTGGACCCGGCGGCGGATACCGGCCGTGTCGATGAACTTCCAGGTGATGCCGCCGAGCTCGATCAGCTCGTCGACCGGGTCGCGCGTGGTGCCCGCGATCTCGTTGACGACGACGCGGTCCTCGTTCGCCACCCGGTTCAGGAGCGACGACTTGCCGACGTTCGGGCGGCCGATGAGCGCGATACGGCGCGGGCCGCCGAGGGCCGCGCCGAAGGTCTGGGCGGGGGCCTCCGGCAGGGCCTCCAGAATGGCGTCCAGCATGTCGCCGGTGCCGCGGCCGTGCAGCGAGGAGACGGGGTGCGGCTGGCCGAGGCCGAGCGACCACAGCGCGGTCGCGTCCGCCTCGCCGCTCAGGCCGTCGACCTTGTTGGCGCAGAGCACCACGGGCTTGCCGGCCTTGCGCAGCAGCCGGACGACGGCTTCGTCGGTGTCGGTGGCGCCGACCGTGGAGTCGACGACGAAGACGACCGCGTCGGCGGCCTCGATCGCGTACTCGGCCTGGGCGGCGACGGACGCGTCGATGCCGAGGACGTCCTGCTCCCAGCCGCCGGTGTCGACGATCTTGAAGCGGCGGCCCGCCCACTCGGCCTCGTAGGTGACACGGTCGCGGGTGACGCCCGGCTTGTCCTCTACGACGGCCTCGCGGCGGCCGATGATGCGGTTCACCAGGGTCGACTTGCCGACGTTCGGGCGGCCGACGACGGCGAGGACGGGCAGCGGGCCGTGACCGGCCTCGCCGATCGCGCCTTCGACCTCTTCGGGGTCGAAGCCCTCCTGCGCGGCGAGCTCCATGAACTCCGCGTACTCGGCGTCGCCAAGTGCTCCGTGCTCGTCGCCGGAGTGAATCTGGTCGTTCATGAAGTCCGTTCCTCGTTCATCATCATCGATGGACCACCCGATGGGCGCGGTCCACTACTCAAGTCTCGCCTAACGCCCGGTGAAGCGCCTGGCACTTTCCAGGTGGGCGGTCAGCCGCTCCTGGATACGCACGGTGGCCTCGTCCAGCGCCTTGCGCGTACGCCGTCCGCTGCCGTCACCGGCCTCGAAGGGGTCGCCGAAGACGACGTCCACGCGACCGCGCAGCGGCGGCAGCCCCCGTATGAGCCGGCCCCGCCGTTCGGTGCTGCCGAGGACCGCCACGGGGACGATCGGCGCCCCGCTGCGCACCGCGAAGTACGAGAGGCCGGCGCGCAGCGACGCGAAGTCGCCCTCGCCCCGGGTGCCCTCGGGGAAGATCCCGAGCACGCCGCCGTCCGCCAGGACGCCGAGCGCGTTCGAGATCGCCGTTCGGTCGGCGGTCGCGCGGTCCACCTTCAGCTGCCCGATTCCGCGCAGGAACGGGTCGAGGGGGCCGACGAACGCCTCTTTCTTGATCAGGAAGTGCACGGGCCTGGGGGCCGTCCCCATCAGCATGGGACCGTCGATCATGTGCGAGTGGTTCACCGCCAGGATCACCGGCCCGCTCATGGGCACCCGCCAGGCACCGAGCACGCGCGGCTTCCACAGCCCGTACATCAGGCCGATGCCGATGCCGCGCCCGACCGCCGCACCACGCGATGTGGGTGCGGTCACTTCGCGGCCCGCTTCCCCTCGACCAGGGTAACGACACACTCGATGACCTGCTCCAGCGTGAGGTCGCTGGTGTCGACCTCGACGGCGTCGTCCGCCTTGGCGAGCGGCGAGGTCTTGCGGCTGGAGTCGGCCGCGTCCCGCTTCAGCAGGGCCTCGCGGGTGGCGGAGACGTCCGCTCCCTTGAGCTCGCCGCTGCGGCGGGCGGCACGCGCCTCGGGAGAGGCGGTGAGGAAGATCTTGAGGTCGGCGTCCGGCAGCACGGTGGTACCAATGTCGCGTCCCTCGACGACGATGCCGAGCGCGGCGCCCCGGGCGATGGAGCGCTGGAGTTCGGTGATGAGGGTGCGCACCTCGGGCACGGCGCTCACGGCGCTCACCTTGGAGGTGACCTCCTGGGTGCGGATCGGCCCGGAGGCGTCGACCCCGTCGACCGTGATCGTGGGGGCGGACGGGTCGGTCCCGGAGACGATGACGGGCTTGCCCGCGGCGTCCGCGATCGCGACCGGGTCCGTGACGTCGATGCCGTTGCTCAGCATCCACCACGTGATCGCCCGGTACTGGGCGCCGGTGTCCAGGTAGCTGAGCCCGAGCTTGGCGGCGACGGCCTTGGAGGTGCTGGACTTGCCCGTGCCGGAGGGGCCGTCGATGGCGACAATCACTGCTGCCGGGGCGGTCCGGGCGGCGGTTTCCACGGTGTAGGACACCTTCCTGGTACACGGGCTTGGGCGTACGGGGACCAACGGACCCCACACAAGGTTACCGAGTCCGGGGCCCCGCCCTCGACGCCCCCGCAAAGCCCCCACAAACCGGACACGCGCGGGCGCTCCCGGGCCCGCCTGCCCCTCCTACTGGCGGATCGACCAGCCCCGCTCCCGCAGCGACGCGGTCAGCCCGGGCGCCGCCGCCGGTTCGACCATGAGCTGCACCAGGCCGGCCTGCTGCCCGGTCGCGTGCTCGATGCGCACGTCCTCGATGTTGACGCCCGCGCGCCCGGCGTCCGCGAAGATCCTCGCCAGCTCGCCGGGACGGTCGCTGATGAGCACGGCGACGACCTCGTACGCCGCCGGGGCGGCCCCGTGCTTGCCGGGCACGCGCTCGCGGCCCGTGTTGCCGCGGCGCAGGACGTCCTCGATGCCGTCGGCGCCGGTGCGGCGCTTGTCGTCGTCGGCGGACTGCAGCGCCCGCAGGGCCTGGACGGTCTCCTCCAGGTCGGCCGCGACGCCGGTGAGGACGTCCGCGACGGGACCGGGGTTGGCGGACAGGATCTCGACCCACATCCGGGGGTCGGACGCGGCGATGCGGGTGACGTCCCGGATGCCCTGGCCGCACAGGCGTACCGCCGTCTCGTCCGCGTCCGCGAGGCGCGCCGCGACCATGGAGGAGACGAGCTGCGGGGTGTGCGAGACGAGCGCGACCGCGCGGTCGTGGGCGTCCGCGTCCATCACCACCGGTACGGCCCGGCACAGCGCGACCAGCTCGAGGGCGAGGTTGAGGACCTCGGTGTCGGTGTCGCGGGTGGGGGTCAGGACCCAGGGGCGGCCCTCGAAGAGGTCGGCGGTGGCGGCGAGCGGTCCCGAACGCTCCTTGCCGGACATCGGGTGCGTACCGATGTACGCCGTGAGGTCGCAGCCCAGTGCTTCCAGCTCGCGGCGCGGTCCGCCCTTGACACTGGCGACGTCGAGGTAGGCGCGGGCGACCCCGCGGGCCATGGCGTCGGCGAGCGTCGCGGCCACGTGCGCGGGCGGCACGGCCACGACGGCCAGGTCGACGGGGCCTTCGGGTGCCTCGTCGGTGCCCGCGCCGAGGGCGGCGGCGGTGTGCGCCCGGGCCGGGTCGTGGTCGGTGAGGTGGACGGTGACGCCGCGCCCGGCGAGGGCGAGGGCGGCGGAAGTGCCGATGAGGCCGGTTCCGACGACGAGGGCGGTTCTCACTGGGCGATGTCCTTGCGGAGGGCGGCGGCGGCGCCGAGGTAGATGTGCGACACGGATGATTTGGGCAGGTCCGACTCGACGTGCGCGAGGATCCGTACGACCCGGGGCATGGCGCCCGCTATGTCCAGTTCCTGGGCGCAGATGAGGGGTACGTCGACGATGCCGAGCTTGCGCGCGGCGGCGGCCGGGAAGTCGCTGTGGAGATCGGGGGTGGCCGTGAACCAGATGCTGATGAGGTCGTCGGGCGTGAGCCCGTTGCGCTCCAGGATCGCGGTGAGCAGCTCGCTGACCTGCTCGTCCATGTGCCCGGCCTCGTCCCGCTCCAGCTGGACGGCCCCACGCACCGCTCGTACTGCCACGTCGTGCTCCTCGCTCCGTGCCTCGTCTGCCCCTGCTGGATTCAGCGTAGTTGGGCCGGGTGGGGCGGGGCGCGGCGTGTTCTGGGGGTGAGACACGCGCACCGCGCCGCCGGGTGCTTCCTCCGGGGTGCGGCGCGGGCGAGGATGCTGCCCTTCGCGCCGGACGACCGGAGCGTGGGGTGAGGAGCGCGTGATGGGCAGGGGTACGAGCCGGCGGGCGGTCCTCGCGGCCGGCGCAGCGGCGGGCACCGTCCTGGCGGCCGGGTGCGGCGGCGGGGGCGGGGGCGGGGGCGGCGACACGGGCGGGACGCGGCAGGAGACGTCGGGACCGCCGGAGCCGCCCTCACCCGCCGGGGGCCGGGAACTGGCGCGGACGTCCGATATCCCGGTGGGCGGCGGCAAGGTCTTCGCGGACGACAGGATCGTGGTCACGCAGCCGGAGGAGGGTGTCTTCCGCGCCTTCTCGGCCGTCTGCACCCATCAGGGCTGCACGGTCGGCAGCGTCGGGGGCGGCACGATCAACTGTCCGTGTCACGACAGCCGGTTCCGGGTGACGGACGCCTCGGTCGCCGGCGGGCCGGCCCGCAGACCGCTCCCCCGGGAGGAGATCACCGTGGAAAACGGCTCGATCCGGCTGCCCTGACGGCGGCACAATCCCCAGCATGATCCCGCCCGCCGCCCCCGGCCCCTCCGACGCCCTTCCGACGCACGAGGACCTCGTGCGCGACCACACGGTGTACTCCTGCGTGATGGGCTCGCGCGCCTTCGGTCTGGCGACGGACGGCAGCGACACGGACCGGCGCGGCGTCTTCGTCGCGCCGACGCCCCTGTTCTGGCGCTTCGAGAAGCCGCCGACGCATGTCGAGGGGCCCGCGCAGGAGCAGTTCTCCTGGGAGCTGGAACGGTTCTGCGGCCTGGCCCTCGTGGCCAATCCCAACATCCTGGAGTGCCTGCACTCCCCCCTGGTCGAGCACGTCGACGCCACCGGGCGCGAGCTCCTCGCCCTGCGCGGGGCGTTCCTCTCCCGCCGGGCCCACCACACGTTCGCGCGGTACGCGACCGGTCAGCGCAAGAAGCTGGCGTCGGACGTACGGCAGCACGGCGCACCGCGCTGGAAGCACGCCATGCACCTGCTGCGGCTGCTCGCCTCCTGCCGCGACCTGCTGCGCACCGGCGAGCTCGTGCTCGACGTCGGCGCGGACCGCGAGCCCCTGCTGGCGGTCAAGCGCGGCGAGGTGTCGTGGCGGGAGGTCGAGCGCCGGATGGAGGTGCTGGTGGCGGAGGCCGACGCGGCCGCCGCGAAGACCCCCCTCCCGGCGGAGCCGGACCGCGCCCGCGTGGAGGACTTCCTCCTGCGCACCCGCCGCGCGTCAGCCCACTGAGGCGGCGGGCGCGCCCCCGGGGCGGTCGAGCCGCGTCCGTACGACGAAGTCGTTCAGCCGCTCGTACGCCGTCGCCTCGGCCGGAAGCCGGGACGCGGCCTGCGCCTCGTCGAGGACGCCGTGCAGGGCTTCGGCGTCGGCGCGCAGGCGCTCGCGGTCCGGCCCGGTGACCGCGCCGTGCTCCGCCTCCGCCTTCGCCGCGATCAGCTCCTCCAGGTAGCCCGGGGCGTCCACGCGCGTCAGCAGCGTGGGCAGGTGGGCCAAGACCTCGCCGCTGCGCATGAGGTGGATGCCGGTCAGCAGTGCCCGGAAGGTGTAGAGCAGCGGCTTCAGCTCGCCGGTCTTCTCGAAGAGCCGCCACTGCGTGCCCGCGAACCCCCGGTAGTGGTGCGCGTGACGGCTGGTCAGCACGGCGGGCACCAGCGCGACGAGTTCCGCGTGCGCGTCGGTCGTCCGTACGACCAGGGGCGAGAGCAGCTGCTCCAGCACATAGCCGTTGCGGCGCAGCATCAGCCGTACGAACTTGCGCAGGTCGTGCGTGACCAGGTCCATCTCGACGCCGTCGCGCACCCACATGCGCTCGCGCGTCTCGTCGGGCTGGTCCAGGCCGACGAGGTCCGACGCGGGCAGCAGGTGCGTACCGCGCAGGTCCACGTCGGAGTCGCGGGACGGGAACCCGTACAGGTGCGCCCCGGAGACCGTCGCGAACAGCAGGGGGTCCGTCTCGTCGGCGAGGACGGGCGCGAGGTCGGTGTCCGGCAGCCCGGCCTCGCGCAGACGCTTCTCGTACGCGTTCATCGGTCAGGCGTCCCAGAGCGCGCCGAGGGCCAGCAGCTCGGTCCGGTACTCGATGCGCTCGGCCCACTCGGCCGGCCACGCGTCCGCGCCCAGGTGCGCGCCCGCGAACGCTCCCGCCAGGCAGGCGATCGAGTCCGAGTCGCCCTTCGTGCACGCGGCCCGCCGCAGCGCAGTGACCGGGTCGCCGGGGAACAGCAGGAAGCACAGCAGCCCGGTGGCGAGGGCCTCCTCCGCGATCCAGCCGTCGCCCGTCGCCAGGCAGGGGTCCGTCTCCGGCGACGGTGCGCGCAGGGCCGCCGCGAGCCGCTCCAGTACGGCCAGGCACTCGTCCCAGCCGCGGGCGATGAACGCCTCGGGCGACGCGTCGTGGGCGTGCGTCCACAGGTCGCCGAGCCAGCGCTCGTGGTACCGGGTGCGGTTCTCGTACGCGTACGAACGGAGCAGCCCGACCAGACCGGTGGGCTCCGCCCCCTGCGCGAGCAGACGCACCGCGTGCGCCGTCAGGTCGCTCGCCGCCAGCGCCGTCGGGTGCCCGTGCGTGAGCGCCGACTGCAACTGCGCGGCCCCGGCGCGCTGCTCCTCGCTCAGCCCCGGCACGAGTCCGACCGGCGCGACCCGCATGTTGGCGCCGCAGCCCTTGGAGCCGAGCTGGCTGGCCTGCTGCCACGGGCGGTCGCCGTCGAGCAGCCGGCAGGCGACGAGGCAGGTGTTGCCGGGGGCCCGGTTGTTCTCCGGGGAGTGGTACCAGTCGACGAATTCCTCCCGTACGGGGCGCGCCAGCCCCGGCGGCCCGAGCACCCCCCGGTCCATCGCGGTGCGTATCCCGCGTCCCAGCGCGAGCGTCATCTGGGTGTCGTCCGTGACGATCGCGGGCGAAGGCAGTTCCATCTCGCGCCACGGACCGCACTTCGCGAGGATCGCGGGAACGTCGCTGAACTCGGTCGGGAAGCCGAGCGCGTCCCCGAGGGCGAGGCCCACGAGGGCCCCGGTGGCTGCCTGCTTCATACGGGCCGTTCTCCTTCGGATCGTCGTTCAGGGCGCAGAAGCGCCGGGTGCAGGGTGGTGGCGGTCCCCGCGCGGTAGAGAGCAGCGGGTTTGCCGCGCCCTCCGGTACGCCGGGGCGGGCCCTCCACGGGCTCCACGAAACCGGGCGAGGCCAGTACCTTGCGGCGGAAGTTGGGACGGTCGAGCTCCACGCCCCAGACCGTCTCGTAGACCTGCTGGAGCTCGCCGAGGGTGAACTCGGGCGGGCAGAACGCGGTGGCCAGGCAGGTGTACTCGAGCTTGGCGCGGATGCGCTCCCGCGCGTCCGCGACGATCCGCGCGTGGTCGAAGGCCGGCTCCGGCAGAGCGTCGACGGGCATCCACTGGGCGTGCGCCGCGTCGCCGCCGCCGCGCGGCTCCGGGAGGCCGGGCACGAGCGCGGTGTACGCGACGGAGACGACACGCATCCGGGGGTCCCGGTCGGGATCGCTGTACGTCCGCAGCTGCTCCAGGTGGAGCGCGGCCGCGGACCGCGAGGAGAGGCCGGTCTCCTCGGCCAGTTCGCGGCGGGCCGCGTCCTCGGCGCACTCCCGGGGCAGTATGAAACCGCCGGGGAGCGCCCACGCCCCCGCGAACGGGTCCTGTCCGCGCCGGATCAGCAGGACGTGCAGCCCGCCCTCGCGCACGGTGAAGACGGCCAGGTCGACGGTCACGGCGAACGGCTCGAAGGCGTGCGGGTCGTACGGCGTTCCCCCGTTCCCCTTCATCGCCTCTCCGGCAGCGGATCGGTGAAGCCCCATCCTTCGGCGAGCAGGGCGTCCACGGCGGCGACGGCGGTGGCGAGCCGCTCCTCGTGCGGTCCGCGGAGCGTGACGAACGGGCGTCCCGTGCGGGTCAGTTCCTCGCGGAAGCGTCCGGTCATCCAGGGCCGCAGATGCTCGCCGTCGCGCAGGCCGTCGTCCTCGAAGGGCACGCCCGTGTCGTCCGTGAGCAGCCACAGGTGCTGCGCCCCGCGTGCGGCGATCCGCGCCACCTCGGCGCTGGGGCCGCCGAGGTAGCGCTCGTGCCACACGGTGGTGGCGAAGGCGTCGGTGTCGCAGAACAGCACGGGCGAGCCGGCCCCGGCCGCCGCGTCCTCGTCGTCGGCCTGGCGCCGCGCGATCAGCGGGAAGTCCTCCGTGGCGAACACGACGTCCGTCCAGTCGGCCTCCGGGCGTCGCGCGCGCAGGGCGGCCAGCCTCTCCTCGCTGTACCGCCTGCCGTACTCGGGAACCCACCGGGTCCCTTCCCAGACACCGCCCCTGGCCCGGTAGTGGCCGGCGAGCGCCCGCGCCATGGTGGTGGTGCCGGTCGACTCGGCCCCCAGGACGACGACCCGCCGTGCGAGGGCGGCCCGCACAGGCGCCTCCAGGAAGTCCCAGTGGCGGACGGGGTCGGCGCGGACGGCCGTTCCCGAGACCGGGAAGGCCGTCCTGCCGGGGTCGACGCACACCGCCTCCGCGCCGAAGCGCCGGCCGAGCTCCTCGCCGTACGCCTCGGAGGTGAAGACGGCGTCGACGGCCTCCGGAACAGCGGCCAGGAAGACCGCCATGTGCGCGTCCCACACGGCGGGGTCGGTGAGGTCGACGGGGATGTCGTCCACGGCGCCCACGACATCGGCGTCCGGGTGCGCGGCCCGCATCCACGCCACCCGGTCGGCGAGCGCCACGGACTCGACGGACGAGGCGCACACGAGAACGGTGAGCCGTTCGCAGCGTTCCCGCGCGGTGCGCACGAGATGGTGGTGTCCCGCGTGCGGCGGATAGAACTTCCCGAGCACGAGTCCGTGCTTGTACGCCGTCATACGGCGGCCCGCGCGAGCGGCTGTTCCGGGGAGGCGGTGGACCGCCGCCAGTTGAGCAGCCCGAGCACGCACAGGGCCATGAAGCCGAGGTACAGCAGGGAGGTCAGGTACAGCTCCTTGTAGGCGTACAGGGGGACGTACACGACGTCCGCCGCGATCCACAGCCACCACGATTCGAGGCGCTTCCTGCACTGCCCGTACGTCGCCATGAGGGACAGAGCGGTCGTCAGGGCGTCCCAGAAGGGCACGGTCGAATCGGTGGCGCGGTCCAGGAGCAGGGTGAGGGAGAGGGTCCCCACCGCCCCCGCCGCCAGCAGCCAGGTCCACTCGGTGCGGCTCGTGCGCCGCACCGGGAGGGACGAGGAGCCTGGTCCACCCCCGTGGGTCCAGGTCCACCAGCCGTAGGCGGCGAGGGAGATGAAGACGACCTGCAGGCCGGCGTCGGCGTACAGGCCCGCCTGGATGAACAGGAGGACGAAGAAGAGGTTGTTGGCGATGCCGATCGGCCAGTTGGCGATGTGCTGCCGGGCGACGAGCCAGACGCAGAGCGCGCCGCTGCCGAATCCGAGCACCTCGGTCCAGCTCACCGGGGTGTCGAGGACGGTCACCAGCGGCTGCTGCAACGGTCCCAGTATGTCCGCGAGACTCACGCCCACCTCCTTAATGGTCAGGATGACTATAAAGGCGGGGCGGGCGGACCACAAGCCCGAAAAAGCCCCGGCGGGCTCCTGTGCGTACAGGAACCCGCCGGGGCTCTGGGCTGCTTGGGGCGTGCGGTTACAGGCCGACTTCCTTCATCAGCATGCCGACCTCGGTGTTGGTGAGACGGCGCAGCCAGCCGGACTTCTGGTCGCCCAACGGAATCGGCCCGAAGGACGTCCGCACGAGCCGCTCGACCGGGAAGCCGGCCTCGGCCAGCATGCGGCGGACGATGTGCTTGCGGCCCTCGTGGAGGGTCACCTCGACCAGGTAGTTCTTGCCGGTGTTCTCGACGACGCGGAAGTGGTCGGCGCGGGCGTACCCGTCCTCCAGCGCGATGCCGTCCTTGAGCCGCTTGCCGAGGTCGCGCGGGAGCGGTCCCTGGATGGCGGCGAGGTAGGTCTTCTTCACGCCGTACTTGGGGTGGGTGAGACGGTGGGCCAGCTCGCCGTGGTTGGTGAGCAGGATGATGCCCTCGGTCTCGGTGTCCAGCCGGCCCACGTGGAAGAGACGCGTCTCACGGTTGTTGACGTAGTCGTTCAGGTTCTGGCGGCCGTCCGGGTCGCCCATGGTGGCGACCACGCCGGCCGGCTTGTTGAGCGCGAAGAAGAGGTGCGACTGGGTGGCGACCGTCAGGCCGTCGACCTTGACCTCGTCCTTGTGCACGTCGACCCGGCGGCCCTGCTCGGTCACGATCTCGCCGTTGACCTCGACGCGGGCCTGCTCGATCAGCTCCTCGCAGGCGCGCCGCGAACCCATGCCGGCGCGGGCGAGGACCTTCTGCAGGCGCTCGCCCTCCTGCTCGGCTCCGGGGAACGTCTTGGGCGTCTTCACCTGGGGCTTGCTGTGGCGCTCGCGTACGCGCTCCTCCAGCTTGGCGTCGAGCTCGCGCGGGCGGGAGGGAGCGCTCTGCGGGCCGCGGCGCAGGCCGGGGGTCCGGAAGCCGCCCTGCGGGGCCTTGGGGCCGCCCTTGGCGCCACCGCGCGCGGACGCGCCGCGGCTGCCGGTGCTCGCGGAACCGCCGGCGCCGCTTCCGACGCGACCGGCGCCCGAACCAGCAC
>NZ_JBSGYQ010000100.1:0-17505 GCF_053610585.1 Streptomyces sp. NPDC054887
CCTCCTTGCCGGAGCGGGCGCCCGCGGCGCGTCGCCTACGGGGTACGGGCGATCAGGTAGCGGAAGACGTTCGACATCCAGACCGTTCCGTCCCGCCGCACATGCGGGTGCAGCGCCTCGGCGAGCTCCTTCTCCACCTGCGCCGGGTCAGTGGCCCGTACCGCCGCGTCGAACAGCCCGGTCGACATCAGGCCGCGCACGGCGCTGTCCATGTCGGCGTAACCGAAGGGGCACGCGACCCGCCCCGAGCCGTCCGGTTTCAGGCCGGCCCGCGAGGCCACGTCCTCCAGATCGTCCCGGAGCGCCGGACGCCAGCCCCGGCCGCCGCCGCGCAGCGTCTCGGTCAGCCGGGAGGCCACGCGCAGGACCGCCGACGTCGCGCAGCGCTCGGGCGGCCCCCACCCGGCCAGCACCACTTCGCTGCCGCGCTCGGCGAGGGGTATGGCGCCTTCCAGCGCCGCCGCCAGCCCCTCGGAGTCGCCGGCCGCGCAGCCGAGCGGTTCGAAGGCGGTGATCAGGTTGTACGCCCGCGCGGAGCCGTCGCCGGCCGCCGCCGCCCCGCCTTCGTACAGGCGCGGGGGCTCCGGCGCGGACTCGTCGGCGGCGCCGCCCCCGCGCGACGCGTCCGCCAGCAGACGCTCGCGAGCCAGCGCGACCCGGTCGGGATCGGCATCGACGCCCGTCACGTGCGCGCCCCGCGAGGCGGCGATCAGCAGGGCGAGACCCGAGCCGCAGCCGAGTCCGAGCAGCCGGGTGGCGGAGCCCACCTCGAGCCGTTCGTACGCCGCTTCGTAGAGCGGGACCAGCATCCGCTCCTGGATCTCGGCCCAGTCGCGGGCGCGCGCGCCCACGCCGGTCGCCGGCGCGGAGGCCGCGTTCGCGTGGTGTCGGTGGTGCCGGACGAGCGTAGGTGTCATCGAAAGCGCCCCAATCCGCCGAGAGGTCATGTCGTGTCCTGAATGGACGTTCCCCCGTGTGCGTGCGCCTGTACTCCCCGTAGCCAGGGAACTCCGCATCCGGCGGCAAGTCCAGGGGTTGAAGGGCAATGCTTGTATGCCCCTGCCGTGCGCCCCCGCGCCGGAGCCGATGCAGTTTCCAGAGTGCCGCCGCCGCGCGGATCGCGCCACGGGAAGGGAACGACGGCCGTACGGACGCGTTCACCGGGGCCGGGGCGGTGTCCGGCCGGCCGCGCGCCCCCGGTACTGTCGCGCACAGCGGCGCTTCCCCCGGTGGCCGCGCCGGCGCCCGGCCCGTGGCCCGCGCCCGCTGGAGCGGCCGATGCCCCGGCGTGCAGCCTTTTTCTACGCGCCGGGGCGTACGCGCGGGTACGCCCCAGGATGATGTGGGCTGGGCGTGTCCTCCGCAGATCAGCGCACCCGCCCTCGTCACGACGCATCAATGGCAACTGACTGGTACGTGCAAATTATTTGGGATGCCCCGGAATAGGAACACCGGGGCATCCCGGCTCGTTGTCACGACGTGAGCACGACACCACCTGTTCTCGCCGCAGAGCTGGCGCAGGCGTGGGCCGACATTCAGCGGTACCACCCCGAGCTGCCAGACCTAGCCGCGCCCGAATCCCTGATCGGAGAGTCGTCGTCCGCCTGTGGCGCCGAGCTCTCCTTCGAACGACTGCTGCACGAGGCAGTCCACGGCATCGCCGCCGCCCGCGGCGTCCGTGACACCTCGCGCGCCGGCCGCTACCACAACCGCAGATTCCTCGCGATCGCCGAGGAGATGGGCCTCGACCACCCCGAGGAGCCGCATCCCAGCAGCGGTTTCTCGCTGGTCTCGCTCAACTCCGAGGCGAGGCGGCGCTACCGGCCGACGATCGAGCGGCTCCAGCGCGCCCTCAAGGCGCACACGGTGGCGACCGCGTCGGACTCCAAGCGCTCCTTCCGCGGGCCTGCCGCCCGGCACGGCTCGTCCGGCGGCGGGGTGCGGGTCAAGGCCGTGTGCGACTGCGGGCGCAACGTCCGCGTCGTCCCCTCGGTCCTGGCCCAGGCCCCGATCGTGTGCGGGGGCTGCGGGAAACCCTTCCGTATCCCTGAAGTGGTGGCAGCAGCGAGCTGACCGCCCCTTCGCCGACGCCGCTGGTGCCCGGTCGCAGCCCTCCCGGCCGGGTGCCGGCCGGGTGATGTCCGCGCCACAGGTGTGTGGCACAATGGCTAGCTGTACTCGACAGCCGCACAGGAACCCTCTCGCCTCCGGCTGACGCGTCCATCGGGCACCCGAGTACCGCAACCCCACGTGGCATCTTCGTTGTGCCCAACCACGTCATAGACCAGGAGACACCACTCCAGTGGCAGTCAAGATCAAGCTGAAGCGTCTGGGCAAGATCCGTTCGCCTCACTACCGCATCGTCGTCGCCGACTCCCGTACCCGCCGTGACGGCCGGGCCATCGAGGAGATCGGTCTGTACCACCCGGTGCAGAACCCGTCGCGCATCGAGGTCAACTCGGAGCGTGCGCAGTACTGGCTGTCCGTCGGCGCCCAGCCGACCGAGCCGGTCATGGCCATCCTGAAGCTCACCGGTGACTGGCAGGCGCACAAGGGCCTCCCGGCCCCGGCGCCGCTGCTGCAGCCGGAGCCCAAGGCCGACAAGCGCGCCGCGTTCGACGCGTTCGCCAAGGGCCTCGAGGGTGGCGACGAGTCCAAGGGCGAGGCCATCACCCCCAAGGCGAAGAAGGCCGACAAGAAGGCTGACGAGGCTCCCGCGGCCGAGTCCGCCGAGTCGACCGAGGCCTGAGCATGCTCGAGGAGGCTCTCGAGCACCTCGTGAAGGGCATTGTCGACAACCCCGACGATGTGCAGGTCGCCTCGCGCAACCTGCGCCGCGGACGCGTCCTCGAGGTCCGGGTTCACCCCGACGACCTCGGCAAGGTGATCGGCCGCAACGGCCGCACCGCTCGCGCTCTGCGTACGGTCGTGGGTGCCATCGGCGGCCGTGGCATCCGCGTCGACCTCGTCGACGTGGACCAGGTCCGCTGACGAAGTCGGCCGTTTTCACCTAGATTCGCCGGCTCGGGCCGGGAAGGGCTCGCGAGCCCTTCCCGGCCCGTAGTCGTAAGACAGGAGAAACATCAAGTGCAGCTCGTAGTCGCGCGGATCGGCCGCGCCCACGGCATCAAGGGCGAGGTCACGGTAGAGGTGCGCACCGACGAGCCGGAGCTGCGGCTCGGGCCGGGCGCCGTGCTCGCCACCGACCCCGCCTCCACCGGGCCGCTGACCGTCGAGACCGGCCGCGTGCACAGCGGCCGGCTGCTGCTGCGCTTCGAGGGCGTCAAGGACCGCACGGCCGCCGAGGCGCTGCGCAACACCCTCCTCATCGCCGAGGTCGACCCGGCGGCGACTCCGGAGGACCCCGAGGAGTTCTACGACCACCAGCTGATGGACCTCGACGTCGTCCTCGCCGACGGCACCGAGATCGGCCGGATCACCGAAATCACCCACCTGCCCTCGCAGGACCTGTTCATCGTGCGGCGCCCCGACGGCAGCGAGGTGATGATCCCCTTCGTCGAGGAGATCGTCACCGAGATCGACCTGGAGGAGCAGCGCGCGGTCATCACCCCGCCGCCGGGCCTGATCGACGACAGCCAGGCAGTGGTCGCCTCCAGCCGGGACGACGAGTCCGGCCGGGACGACGCCTCCAGCCGGGACGACGACTGATGCGGCTCGACGTCGTCACGATCTTCCCCGAATACCTGGAGCCGCTGAACGTCTCGCTCGTCGGCAAGGCCCGTGCCCGAGGACAGCTCGACGTGCACGTGCACGACCTCAGGGACTGGACGTACGACCGTCACCACACGGTCGACGACACCCCCTACGGCGGCGGCCCCGGCATGGTCATGAAGACCGACCCCTGGGGCGCGGCGCTCGACGACGCCCTGGCCGACGGCTACGAGCACGGGGCGCACGGCCCGGTGCTGGTCGTGCCCACGCCCAGCGGCCGGCCCTTCACGCAGGAGCTGGCCGTCGAACTCTCCGAACGGCCCTGGCTCGTCTTCACGCCCGCGCGCTACGAGGGCATCGACCGCCGCGTCGTCGACGAGTACGCCACCCGCATGCCGGTGTACGAGGTCTCCATCGGCGACTACGTCCTGGCGGGCGGCGAGGCCGCCGTACTGGTGATCACCGAGGCCGTGGCCCGGCTGCTGCCCGGCGTCCTGGGCAACGCCGAATCGCACCGGGACGACTCCTTCGCCCCCGGCGCGATGGCCAACCTGCTCGAAGGCCCCGTGTACACGAAGCCGCCGCAGTGGCGCGACCGGGGCATCCCGGACGTGCTGCTCAGCGGCCACCACGGCAGGATCGCCCGGTGGCGCCGGGACGAGGCGCTGCGGCGTACGACGGCCAACAGGCCGGATCTGATCGAGCGCTGCGACCCCGCCGCCTTCGACAAGAAGGACCGCGAGATGCTCAGCATCCTCGGCTGGCGGCCCGGTCCCGACGGCCGATTTGGGCGCAGCCCCGCGGCCGTGGAAGAATAGGCCGCTGCTGTACGTCCGGCGTGCGCCCCTGCCACAGGGGGAACGACGCCCGCCCGACGCGGACAGCACCCCGAAATTCTCTTATCGAATTCCGTCGATGACCTGTGGCATCGGCGAGGAAGCAGACTCACATGTCCAGCCTTCTCGACTCCGTCGACTCCGCCTCGCTGCGTACCGACCTTCCCGCGTTCCGCCCCGGCGACACCGTGAACGTCCACGTGCGCGTCATCGAGGGCAACCGCTCGCGTGTGCAGCAGTTCAAGGGCGTAGTCATCCGCCGCCAGGGTTCGGGCGTCCGCGAGACCTTCACGGTCCGCAAGGTCTCCTTCTCCGTCGGCGTCGAGCGCACCTTCCCGGTGCACAGCCCGATCTTCGAGAAGATCGAGCTCATCTCCCGCGGTGACGTCCGCCGCGCCAAGCTGTACTTCCTCCGTGAGCTGCGCGGCAAGGCCGCGAAGATCAAGGAGAAGCGCGACCGCTGATCGCGCATTCGGCGCCCGGGACCGGCCGGATAGGCTCAGGTCCCGATGGACACCGAAGCACACGACACGGAGCGCGACCGCTCTTCCGTCCCCCCGCCAGGGGACGAAGAGGGGTCGCGCTCCGCGCGTTTTCTCGACGCCCCGTGGCGCCGGCCCGCTCTGCTCGGCGGCGCGTGCGCGGTCTTTCTGCTGCTCTTCAGCACCTTCGTCATGCAGCCCTTCCTGATCCCCAGCGGCTCGATGCAGCCCGCCCTGGACATCGGGGACCGGGTGCTCGTCAACAAGTTGGCGTACCGTTTCGGTTCCGCGCCGCAGCGCGGCGACGTGGTCGTGTTCGACGGCACGGGGTCCTTCGTACGCGAGGAGCCCGAGGGGAACCCGGTCACCGGGGTGCTGCGGTGGGCGGCCGCGGCCGTGGGACTGGCCGAGCCCGCCGAGACCGACTACATCAAGCGCGTGGTGGGCGTGGGGGGCGACCGGGTCGTGTGCTGCGACGAGCGGGGGAGGGTCGAGGTGAACGGCTCGCCGGTGGACGAGGAGTACCTGTACCCGGGCGACGCGCCGTCGCGGGTCCCCTTCGACATCGTCGTGCCGCAGGGCACCCTGTGGGTCATGGGGGACCACAGATCGCACTCGCGCGACTCGCGCGACCACCTGGGTGAGCCCGGCGGCGGCATGGTGCCGGTCGAGAAGGTCCTGGGGCGGGCCGACTGGATCGGCTGGCCGGTGGGCCGCTGGGCCTCGCTGGACGACTCCGGCGCCTTCGGCCGCGTCACCGCGCCCGGGCCGGTCGGGTCCCATGGGTAACCGGGGGCGGGCACGGGCGAGCCACCGTGCGGACACCCGGCTGCCCACCGGTACGCGGCCGACCACCGGACCCGCGCTGCCGGGCAGGGCGGACCGGCGGAAGCTGGCCAAACGGGTGAAGCGGCGGCGACAGAGGTCGGCCGTCAAGGAAATACCGATCCTGATCACGGTGGCGCTGCTCATCGCGCTCGTCCTGAAGACGTTCCTGGTGCAGGCCTTCGTGATCCCCTCCGGCTCGATGGAGCAGACGATCCGGATCGGCGACCGCGTGGTGGTCGACAAGTTGACACCGTGGTTCGGCTCCAAGCCGGAGCGCGGTGACGTGGTGGTCTTCAAGGACCCCGGCGGCTGGCTCCAGGAAGAGAACAACGACCTCGCCGGCGGCGAGGACCCGGTGGTCGTCAAGCAGATCAAGAAGGCCCTGACCTTCATCGGCCTGCTGCCGTCCGAGGACGAACAGGACCTGATCAAACGCGTGGTGGCGGTCGGCGGGGACACCGTCAAGTGCTGCGACGCGGACGGGCGGGTCTCGGTCAACGGCGTACCGCTCGCGGAGCCGTACCTGGACCCGGGCGACCGTCCGTCCGAGCTGGAGTTCGACGTGAAGGTGCCCGCCGGCCGTCTGTTCGTGATGGGCGACCACCGGTCGAATTCGGCCGATTCGCGGTTCCACCTGGACGAGAAGTTCGAGGGCACAGTCGGGGAGGACCTGGTGGTCGGAAGGGCCGTCGCCATCGTGTGGCCCTTCAGCCACTGGCGGAAGCTGGAGGAGCCCGGGACGTACGCCGGTGTCCCCGACCCGCGCGCCGGGACGACCGCGGCGACCGGCCCGTCGAATAGGGTGTCGTCCCAGGAATCGAACGAAATGATCCTGCTCCCGACCCCTGCGGAACTCCCGCTCGTTATGGGAGTGGTGGGTCTGCGTCAGGTGTGGCGCGGGCGGTGGAACGGAGTGAGGAGTTGATGTGGGGGATTTGGCGGTCGGCGCACGATCCGAACGCGACGAGCCCGAGGAACGACCGGAGTCACCCGCAGCCGTGAGCGACGACGTACGGGGCGAAGACCCGACCAGCGACAACAGCAGCGACGACAGCAGCAGTGGCGACAGCGCGGGCCCGAGGAAGCCGCGCTCGTTCTGGAAGGAGCTGCCGCTGCTGATCGGCATCGCGCTCCTCCTGGCCCTGCTGATCAAGACCTTCCTGGTGCAGGCGTTCTCGATTCCCTCGGACTCGATGCAGAACACCTTGCAGCGGGGCGACCGGGTGCTGGTCGACAAGCTGACCCCGTGGTTCGGCTCCGAGCCGGAGCGCGGCGAGGTCGTGGTCTTCCACGATCCGGGCGGCTGGCTGGAGACCACCGAGGCACCGGAGCCCAACGTCGTGCAGAAGTTCCTCAGCTTCATCGGCCTCATGCCGTCCGCCGAGGAGAAGGACCTGATCAAGCGCGTCATCGCGATCGGCGGGGACACCGTCGAGTGCAAGAAGAACGGGCCGGTCAAGGTCAACGGGAAGGCGCTGGACGAGAAGTCGTACATCTTCCCCGGCGACACGCCCTGCAACGACGAGCCCTTCGGGCCGCTCAAGGTGCCGGACGGCCGGATCTGGGTGATGGGCGACCACCGCCAGAACTCGCTCGACTCGCGCTACCACCAGGAGCTGCCCGGCCACGGCACGGTCGCGAACGACGAGGTCGTCGGGCGCGCGGTCGTGGTGGCCTGGCCGGTCAACCGCTGGTCCGCGCTGTCGGTGCCCGGCACGTTCGACCAGCAGGGGCTCAACGCCGCCGGTCTCGCCATGGCGGCGGCCCCCGGCGCGGTGGGACTCGCGGGCGCGCTCCCGCTGGTGCTGTGGCGCAGGAGGAGGCTGACCGGCGGGCGTACCGCCGGGTAGGGTGCCGCTCGGATCAGCGATTTCGATTCCCGAGTGGAGAGCGCTGCGATGAGCGGAACAGGACGTACAGAAGGCGGCCGCGGCCGGCTGGGCAACGCGTTGTCCGGGCTGGCCGTGGCCGTCGGCTGTGTGCTCTTCCTCGGCGGCTTCGCCTGGGGAGCGGTGCAGTACAAGCCGTACACGGTGCCGACCGATTCGATGACCCCCTCGATCAAGGCGGGGGACCGGGTGCTCGCGCAACGCATAGGCAGCGGCGACGTACGGCGCGGCGATGTGGTGATCTTCTCCGACTCCGTGTGGGGCAACCTGCCGATGGTCAAGCGCGTGGTCGGGACCGGCGGCGACAAGGTCGCCTGCTGCGGCGAGGACGGCCGGCTGACGCTGAACGGCAAGCCCCTGGACGAGCCCTACCTGGCGAGCGGGGAGCCGGCGTCCACCACCCCCTTCACCGCCGAGGTGCCCGAGGGCCACCTCTTCCTGCTGGGCGACGAGCGGCGTACGTCGGTCGACTCCCGCGGCCACCTCGAGGACGCCGCCAAGGGAACGGTCCCGGTGGCCAACGTGGACGCGCGCGTCGACGCCGTGGCCTGGCCCTGGGGCGGGACCCTCGCCCGGCCGGACAGCTTCGCGGCGCTGCCGGGCGGTGTGTCCCGGCCCGGACCGATCACCGGGGTGCTGGCCGCCGTGGCGGCCGGAGTGGTGCTGATCTTCGGCGGGGCGGCGTACGGACCCGTCGCGAAGCGCGTCGGGAGGCGCCGGGCGGGTACGCGTGAGGCGGTGAGGTGACCGTGGAGACCAACGCACGCGCCGAGGCGCGGGGCGGGCTCCGCAAGGTGGCCCGCGTCATCCTGCTCGACCCGGCCGACCGCATCCTGCTGCTGCACGGGTACGAGCCGGACGATCCGGCGCTGACCTGGTGGTTCACCCCGGGCGGCGGTCTTGAGGGCGACGAGACGCGGGCCGAGGCGGCGCTGCGCGAGGTCGCGGAGGAGACGGGGATCACAGAGGTCGAGCTCGGACCGGTGATCTGGCAGCGCCACTGCTCGTTCATGTTCGACGGGCGGCGCTGGGACCAGGACGAATGGTTCTACCTGGCGCGTACGGAGCGGACCGAGACGGTGCTGGAGGGGCTGACCGGTCTGGAGCGGCGGAGCGTCGCGGGGCTGAGGTGGTGGACCTCCGCCGAACTGTCCGCGACGCGTGAGACGGTGTACCCCATCAAGCTCGCCGGGCTGCTGCGTACGCTGCTCGACGAGGGTCCTCCTGGTACGCCGACGGTCTTGGCCCCGGAAGTCGCATAGGGGCGCACGGGGCTGGCGCACAATAGGGGGACGCAAGGCTGAAGGGGAACATGCCATGAGCGCCGAGGACCTCGAGAAGTACGAGACCGAGATGGAGCTGAAGCTCTACCGGGAGTACCGCGACGTCGTCGGTCTGTTCAAATACGTGATCGAGACCGAGCGGCGTTTCTACCTCACGAACGACTACGAGATGCAGGTGCACTCGGTCCAGGGTGAGGTTTTCTTCGAAGTCTCCATGGCGGACGCCTGGGTCTGGGACATGTACAGGCCGGCCCGGTTCGTCAAGCAGGTGCGGGTCCTTACGTTCAAGGACGTGAACATCGAGGAGCTCAACAAGAGCGACCTCGAACTTCCGAGTGGCTGAGTTTTCCACAATCGCCGGGTTGTCCACCAAGATCCACAAGGTGGTGGTGATCACGGCACATTCGGTTCCGGAGGTGGAACCGGATGAACGCGAAGAATGCCACAGGAGCCCTCGGCCGGTACGGAGAGGATCTCGCGGCGCGCAGGCTCGTCGAGGGCGGCATGACCGTCCTGGCACGCAACTGGCGCTGCCGGGCGGGAGAGATCGACATCGTCGCCCGGGACGGCGACGCACTGGTCGTCTGTGAGGTCAAGACCCGCAGGGCCGGACCGTTCGAGCACCCGATGCAGGCCCTCAGGTCCACGAAGGCGGAGCGGCTGCGCCGGCTGGCGGAGCGCTGGATGCACGAGCACGGGGGACCCCCGCCGGGCGGGGTGCGGATCGACCTCGTCGGGGTGGTGCTGCCGCGGCGCGGGGCGCCCCTCGTCGAGCACGTACGGGCGGTGGCGTGATGGGGTTCGCGCGCACGTGCTCGGTGGCCCTGGTCGGCGTCGAGGGCGTGGTGGTCGAGGTCCAGGCGGACCTGGAGCCGGGCGTGGCCGCCTTCACGCTGGTGGGGCTGCCGGACAAGAGCCTGGTCGAGAGCCGTGACCGCGTGCGGGCGGCCGTCGTCAACTCGGACGCCGAATGGCCCCAGAAGAAACTGACGGTGGGGCTCAGCCCGGCCTTCGTGCCCAAGAGTGGCAGCGGCTTCGATCTGGCCGTCGCCGTAGCGGTGCTGGGGGCCGCCGAGCGGATCGACTCCAAGGCGATCGCCGATCTCGTCCTGATCGGGGAGCTCGGGCTCGACGGGAGGGTCCGGCCGGTGCGCGGGGTGCTGCCCGCCGTCCTCGCCGCGGCGGAAGCCGGATACCGGCAGATCGTCGTGCCGGAACAGACGGCGGCGGAGGCCGCGCTGGTGCCCGGGGTGTCGGTCCTCGGCGTACGGAGCCTGCGCCAGCTCATCGCCGTGCTGACCGGGGCCGAGGTGCCCGAGGAGGAGCGGGCCGAGGAGGGGCGGCCCGACGCCATGCTCGCCGGGCTGCTGGTCCCGGGCGCCGGGGTGGGCACCGGGCTCGCCGTCGCCGGCCACGGCGGCGGCGACGGCCCCGACCTCGCGGACGTGGCGGGGCAGCACGCGGCCCGTACGGCTCTGGAGGTGGCGGCCGCCGGCGGTCACCACCTGCTGCTCCACGGGCCGCCCGGCGCGGGCAAGACGATGCTGGCGGAACGGATGCCCGCGATCCTGCCCCCGCTGACCCGGCAGGAGTCGCTGGAGGTCACGGCGGTGCACTCGGTGGCGGGCATCCTGCCGCCGGGCGAGCCGCTGGTCGGCACGCCGCCGTTCTGCGCGCCGCACCACTCGGCGACGATGCAGTCGCTCGTCGGCGGGGGCAACGGACTGCCCAGGCCCGGAGCGGTCTCGCTCGCACACCGCGGGATTCTTTTTCTGGACGAGGCGCCCGAGTTCAGCGGGCGGGCCCTGGACTCGCTGCGGCAGCCGCTGGAGTCGGGGCACGTGGTTGTGGCGCGGAGCGCCGGTGTGGTGCGGCTGCCGGCGCGGTTCCTCATGGTGCTGGCCGCGAACCCGTGCCCCTGCGGGCGCCACACGCTGCACGGCTCGGCGTGCGAGTGCCCGCCGTCGGCGATCCGCAAGTACCAGGCGCGCCTTTCGGGGCCGCTGCTCGACCGGGTCGACCTGCGCGTCGGGGTGGAGCCGGTGCAGCGCGCCGACCTGCTCGGGAGCGGCGGACGTGGCGAGCCGACCGCCGCCGTCGCGGAGCGGGTACGGGAGGCCAGGGCGCGGGCGGCGGCGCGGCTGGAGGGCACCCCGTGGAACACGAACAGCGACGTGCCGGGCCATGAACTGCGGACGCGCTGGCAGCCCGCGCCCGGAGCCCTGGGCGCCGCCGAGCGGGACATGGAACGCGGGCTGCTGACGGCCCGCGGCCTCGACCGGGTGCTGCGCGTCGCCTGGACCGTCGCGGACCTGGCCGGCCGCGACCGGCCCGACGAACGCCATGTCGATCTGGCGCTGGAGTTGCGCACGGGGATCGCGCGGGGCGCCCCGGCGACGGTCGGGGGCCTGGGGTGAGCGCCGGAGCGCGGGGGGAGACGCTGGTGAAGACGGGGGGAACGACCGGCCGGGCGACGCTCGGCAGCGGTCCGGACGGTGCGGCGACCGCGCCGGCCGGGCCGGTGCCGGACCCCGAGCGGCTGGCACGGGCGGCGCTGACCCGGGTCGTCGAGCCGGGGGACGAGGCCGCCGGTCGGTGGCTGCGGAAATTCGGGGCGGTGGACCTGCTGCGCCGGCTCACCGCCGTCGACGGAGCCGAAGCGGCCGAGGCGTTGACCGGGGTGACGGAGAAGCGGCTCGGCGGGTACCGCTTGCGAGCGGCGGCGGCCGATCCGGAGCGGGACCTGGCGGCCGTGGCCGCCGTGGGCGGCCGCTTCGTGTGCCCCGGCGACGAGGAGTGGCCCGGCCAGCTCGACGACCTGGGAGACGGCCGGCCGGTGGGGCTCTGGGTGCGCGGCAGGCCGCATCTGCGGATGTGGGCGCTGCGGTCCGTCGCTGTCGTCGGGGCCCGGGCCTGTACCTCGTACGGGGCGCACATGGCCGCGTCGCTGGGCGCCGGCCTGGCGGAGCGGGGCTGGGTCGTGGTGTCCGGCGCCGCCTTCGGTGTGGACGGCGCCGCCCACCGGGGGGTGCTCGCCGCAGGCGGGGCCACGGTCGCGGTGCTGGCCTGCGGGGTCGACGTCGTCTACCCCCGGGGGCACGCGGAACTGATCGGGCGCATCGCGGAACAGGGACTGGTGATCGGGGAGTTGCCGCCGGGCGCGCATCCCACCCGCAGCCGGTTCGTCCTGCGCAACCGGGTGATCGCCGCCCTCACCCGGGGCACGGTCGTGGTGGAGGCGGAGTACCGCAGCGGCTCGCTCGTCACGGCGCGCGGAGCGCAGCGGCTGGGGAGGTTCACCATGGGCGTGCCGGGTCCCGCCACCAGCGGACTCTCGGCGGGGGTGCACGAGCTGCTGAGAGGCGAGGGCGTGCTGGTCACCGACGCCGCCGAGGTGGTGGAGCTCGTCGGGGACATGGGTGATCTCGCCCCGGCGCGCCGGGGGCCGCTGCTGCCGAGAGATCTGCTGGACCCCGCCGCGGCGCTCGTACTGGAGTCGCTGCCGGCCCGGGGCGCCGTCGACGCGCGCGGCGTCGCCCGGGAAGCCGGAACCACCCCCGACGACGCACTCGGCAAGCTGTACGAACTCCACTCCTTGGGGTTCGTCGAACGGCGGGGTGACGGCTGGGAGTTGACGCCCGCGTCCGCGGAGCACGCGAACGCGCGGCGAGGCGGTCCTTGACCAGCGGCATTCGGGTGAAAAGGTACTGGTGATGAGCCTTTCAGCCCGCCCGGACCGCTCTCCGGGGCCGCCGTACACGGTGACGGCCCCGGAGAGCGGCGTGCCGCTCGGCATTCATCTTGACGGGGGCGATCCCATATCCTGCGCGGACTGCGACGCCGCAGTCACGCTACGCTCACAGGGATTCCCCCCAGGCGCAAGATCCCCCCGACGGCACAGCAGAACGGCTCAAGGCAACGCATGCCCCAGCACACCTCCGGGTCTGACCGCGCGGCAGTGCCGCACGCGGCGCGTGGCAGTGTGCGGCCCGCCGCACCCTCCTCGCTCGACGAGTTGTGGCGGTCGTACAAGACCACGGGCGACGAGCGGCTGCGCGAGCAGCTGATCCTGCACTACTCGCCGCTGGTGAAGTACGTCGCGGGCCGGGTCAGCGTCGGGCTGCCGCCCAATGTCGAGCAGGCCGACTTCGTGTCCTCCGGGGTCTTCGGGCTGATCGACGCCATCGAGAAGTTCGACATCGAGCGGTCCATCAAGTTCGAGACCTACGCGATCACCCGCATCCGCGGCGCCATGATCGACGAGCTGCGGGCCCTGGACTGGATCCCGCGCTCCGTGCGCCAGAAGGCCAAGGCCGTCGAGCGCGCGTACGCGACGCTGGAGGCGCAGCTGCGCCGCACGCCCACCGAGAGCGAAGTCGCCTCGGAGATGGGCATCCTCTTGGAGGAACTGCACGCTGTTTTCAGCCAGTTGTCCCTGGCGAACGTCGTCGCCCTGGAAGAGCTGCTGCACGCGGGGAGCGAGGGCGGCGACCGGCTCAGTCTGATGGACACGCTGGAGGACACGCACGCCGACAACCCGGTCGAGGTCGCCGAGGACCGCGAGCTGCGCAGGCTGCTGGCCCGCGCCATCAACACCCTGCCCGACCGGGAGAAGACCGTGGTCACGCTCTACTACTACGAAGGTCTCACCCTCGCCGAGATCGGCAACGTGCTCGGGGTGACCGAGAGCCGGGTCAGCCAGATCCACACCAAATCGGTACTGCAACTGCGGGCCAAGCTGGCGGACGCGGGGCGCTGACGGCGGCGCTGAATCGTCCCTGCCGCCGCGGTCGCATCGTCAGGACGGCGGCTCATCCGTAGAGTGGGACCGTGCCAAGGATTCGAGCGGCCTCGGTGGCCGAGCACCGGACGATGCAGCGCGGCGCCCTGCTGGACGCCGCCCGCTCCCTGCTGTCCGAAGGCGGGACGGAGGCGCTGACCTTCCCCGCCCTCGCGGAGCGCACCGGCCTCGCCCGGTCGTCCGTGTACGAGTACTTCCGGTCCCGCGCCTCCGTCGTGGAGGAACTGTGCGCGGTCGACTTCCCCGTCTGGGCGGCCGAGGTCGAGAGCGCGATGGAGCGGGCCGACACCCCGGCCGGCAAGGTCGAGGCGTACGTACGCTCCCAGCTGCACCTGGTCGGCGACCGGCGTCACCGCGCCGTGGTCGCGATCTCCGCGAGCGAACTCGACGCGGGCGCCCGCGAGAAGATCCGCGCCGCGCACGGCGGTCTGGTGACGATGATCGTCGAAGCGCTCGGCGCACTGGGCCACGAGCAGCCCCGGCTGGCGGCGATGATGCTCCAGGGGGTCGTCGACGCGGCGGTACGGCGCATCGAGCTCGGCGCGGCGGAGGACCCGGACGTCATCGCCGACACGGCCGTGGCGATGGCGCTGCGCGGCGTCCAGGGCTGACCCGCCCGCCACCACTGTTCCCCTGCCGGCCGGCCCACCGCTAGGACCCGGCCGGCCCCTGCCGGCCCACCTGTACGCGACAGCCCGCCCGCACGCCACGGCCCGCCCGTATGCGACAGCCCGCCCGAGTGCCACGGCCCGCTCGTACGCGACAGACCGTCCGCTCGCGGTGCCAGGTCCGGCCGGGGCAGCGCTCCCGCCACCGGCGGGAGGGGAACGCCGAAGACCGGCAGCAGGCGCGGAGGGCCGCGGCGGAGCAGGCGGTCCGGCAGCAGCGTCAGCGGGTCGAAATAGGCCGCGCCCCGGCGCAGCCCCCAGTGCAGGCATCCGGACGGGCAGTGGAACGGGCCGTTCTGGAGGACGCCCACCACCTGCCCGGCGGTCACCGTGTCGCCCTCGGCGACCAGCGCGCGCACCGGTTCGTACGTCGTACGCAGCGGCGGTTCGCCCGTCCCCGGCAGGGTGACGGACAGGACACCGCGCCCGCCCACCGGCCCGGCGAAGGAGACCCGGCCCGCGGCCACCGCCCGTACCGCCTCGCCAGCCCCGGCCGCCAGGTCCACCCCGCGGTGCCCGGCGGCGTACGGGGACGGCGGCGGCTCCCAGGCCCGCAGGACCGGTGGACGCCCGCCGCCCACCGGCCACACCCGCCCCGCGGGCGGCTCGTCGGCGGCGGACTGCGGGGGCCCCACGCCCATCGCCGCCAGCAGGATCAGTACCAGCACAGTCATTCGTCGCATCCATGAACCGTCCCCCGCCCCACGGCTCCGTGGGGATCACGGACCTGATCTGTGGACCGGCGGCCGGTTGTGGACATCGCCGTCACCCGGCACCGCGTAGGTCCCGTACACTTCTGGTGGCGATCCGGGTCACCGGGTCGACTTCGCACGCCCCGCCACTCACCCTCTCAGCGGTCGGTGGCCGCGCCGCTCGGTCCTTCGTGGCACGGCGCATGGGGCGTCAGGCGCGACCGCAATCCTGCGGACGCGGCAAACCGAGTAACTCAAGGAGTACGGCCATGGCCGTCGTCACGATGCGGGAGCTGCTGGAAAGCGGCGTCCACTTCGGTCACCAGACCCGTCGTTGGAACCCGAAGATGAAGCGCTTCATCTTCACGGAGCGCAACGGCATCTACATCATCGACCTGCTCCAGTCGCTGTCGTACATCGACCGCGCCTACGAGTTCGTCAAGGAGACCGTCGCCCACGGCGGTTCCATCATGTTCGTCGGCACCAAGAAGCAGGCGCAGGAAGCGATCGCCGAGCAGGCGACGCGCGTGGGCATGCCCTACGTCAACCAGCGCTGGCTCGGCGGCATGCTGACCAACTTCTCCACCGTCTACAAGCGCCTTCAGCGTCTGAAGGAGCTCGAGCAGATCGACTTCGAGGACGTGGCCGCGTCGGGCCTCACCAAGAAGGAGCTGCTGGTCCTCTCCCGCGAGAAGACCAAGCTGGAGAAGACCCTCGGCGGTATCCGCGAGATGTCCAAGGTGCCCAGCGCCGTCTGGATCGTGGACACCAAGAAGGAGCACATCGCCGTCGGTGAGGCGCGCAAGCTCCACATCCCGGTCGTCGCGATCCTCGACACCAACTGCGACCCCGACGAGGTCGACTACAAGATCCCGGGCAACGACGACGCGATCCGCTCCGTCACCCTGCTCACCCGCGTGATCGCCGACGCCGTCGCCGAGGGCCTCATCGCCCGTTCCGGCGCCGCGACCGGCGACCAGAAGCCGGGCGACAAGGCCGCCGGCGAGCCGCTCGCCGAGTGGGAGCGCGACCTGCTCGAGGGTGACAAGAAGGCTGACGAGGCCGCTGCCCCGGCCGCCGACGCCGAGGTGCAGACCTCCGCCGAGACCGAGAAGGTCGCCGACGCCGAGAAGGCCGACGAGGCTGCCGCCCCGGCCGCCGAGGCCGAGCAGGCCTGACACCCGTCACGGTTGACGACGGCGGGGGAGGGCGCGTGAGCGCCCGCCCCCGCCGCCACCCGTAGATCTTCGTTTCGACTTCGAAAGAGATTCACAGATCATGGCGAACTACACCGCCGCGGACGTCAAGAAGCTCCGCGAGCTCACCGGCGCCGGCATGATGGACTGCAAGAAGGCGCTCGACGAGGCCGAGGGCAGCGTCGACAAGGCCGTCGAGGCCCTGCGTATCAAGGGTCAGAAGGGCGTCGCCAAGCGCGAGGGCCGTTCTGCCGAGAACGGCGCGGTCGTCTCCCTCCTCTCCGACGACAACACCTCCGGTGTCCTCGTCGAGCTGAAGTGCGAGACGGACTTCGTCGCCAAGGGTGACAAGTTCCAGGCCGTCGCCAACGCGCTCGCCGCCCACGTCGCCGCGACGTCCCCCGCCGACATCCAGGCGCTCCTCGCGTCCGAGATCGAGGCCGGAAAGACGGTCCAGCAGTACGTCGACGAGGCCAACGCCAACCTCGGCGAGAAGATCGTCCTGGACCGCTTCGCGCAGTTCTCCGGCGCCTACGTCAGCGCCTACATGCACCGCACCATGCCCGACCTGCCCCCGCAGATCGGTGTCCTGGTCGAGCTGGACAAGGCCGACGCCGAGCTGGCCCGTGGCATCGCCCAGCACATCGCCGCCTTCGCGCCGAAGTACCTGGACCGCGACGACGTCCCCGCCGAGGTCGTCGAGGCCGAGCGCCGCGTCGCCGAGGAGACCACCCGCGCCGAGGGCAAGCCCGAGGCCGCGCTCCCGAAGATCGTCGAGGGTCGCGTCAACGGCTTCTTCAAGGAGGCCACCCTCCTCGGCCAGCCGTACGCCCTGGACAACAAGAAGTCCGTCCAGAAGGTTCTGGACGAGGCCGGTGTCACCCTGAAGCGCTTCTCGCGCATCAAGGTCGGCATCTGATCCGTTTCGGCGGTCGGGCGTAGACCCAGCTAGGGTCTACAGCAGTCGGACGCGTACGTAACGGACGACCGCAGATCTTACGAGGAGGCCATTGCCGCGCACGGGACTCAGCACCCACCGGCAATGGCCTTCTTCGTATGTGCACTAGTGTCATGCGCCTGAAATCCAAGGGCTAAGTTTGTATCCTGTTGCAATGTCGCCGGGTCCTCGTGCCGTTGAAGTCTGCGTGTCTGATGAAG
>NZ_JBSGYQ010000101.1:0-17270 GCF_053610585.1 Streptomyces sp. NPDC054887
GGGGGGCGGGCGGGCCCCCCGGCCCTCCAACGGGGGCCCCCCCCCCCCCCGGGGAGTGCGGTCGGCGCGGGACGACGGTACGGCGGCGGGGCCCAGGCCAAGGGCTGGCTGCACACGGCCGTGGACCCGGCAGAACAACGGCTTCAGTCGAGTGTCATGAGGCGCCGGTTGGTGCGGTGAGGTGACAGCCCCGCGCGGGTCAGACCGCAGCGGCGTTGTCGGCCATGCGACGCAGTACCTTCAGGGCGGCGACGTACTCCTCGTCGGTGATGCCGTTGTGAATTTCCGCCCGGATGCCGGTGACCAGCTCCTTGATCCGGGTCTTGGCGGCGCGTCCCTCGTCCGTGAGGTGCAGGCGCTCGTCGTCGTCGACCCGCAGCCAGCCCCGGTGAAGAAGGTGGTCGACGGCGCGGGAGGCGTCGTCGGGGGTGTCCGCGACGTCGGCGAGCCCCGTGACGACGACCTCACGGGTGACGTGGTCGCCGGTGTCGACTCGGTTGAGGGTCCACCACTGGGGCTGAGTGACGTCCACGCGGGCCATGGCGTCGCGGATGTGCCGGATGACGGCCTTGTGAACGACGCCGCTCCAGTAGCCGATGGGCTGCGAGGCGAGTTCGGCGTCGGTGGCGGCAGGGTTGGCGGCGTTGACGGGAGTGACGGGAGTGGGTGTGGCCGTTGTCGTTGTCATGGAGTCGACCGTAGGAGCTCAACCGTGGTTGAGGTCAAGTGCCCTAGGGGACAGGTCGGTCGGCGGGTGGAGAGCGTCGTACATCCGGCGGCCGACCCCGGTCAGGCTGTGGGATGACGCCCGGGGCGGGTCCCGCTGCCTAGCCTCACCGGTATGAATCATCTGCCTCGCGGCGCTGCCGCCGCTTTACTCGGACTGTCCCTCGCCGTACTGGGCACGGGCGTCGCCTCGGCCGTCCCCGCCACGCCGGGGGCACCGGCCGCCGAGGACGCCCGCGTACGCCTCGAACTCCCGGCTCCCACCGGCGCCTTCGCGGTCGGGCGCGACACCCTGCACCTCGTGGACAAGAGCCGCCCCGACCCCTGGGTCCCGGAAAGCGGGGCGCGTGAGCTGATGGTGTCGGTCTACTACCCGGCACGGCCCGGGAGCGGCAGGACGGCCCCGTACATGACCAGAGGCGAGGCACAGGCCTTCATCGACGACCGGGAACTGACCGACGAGGTGTCCGCCAGGACGCTCAGCGGCACTCGCACCCACGCCCGTACCGCCGCCGCGCCTGTACGTGGGAAGTTCCCGCTCGTGGTGCTGTCACCCGGGTTCACCGTCAACCGCTCCACCCTCACCCTGCTCGCCGAGGAACTGGCGAGCCAGGGGTACGTCGTCGCCGCCGTCGACCACGCCTACGAGTCGGTCGGCACGGCATTCCCCGGCGGGCGTCTTCTGACCTGCGTCGCCTGCGACAAAATACCGCCGGGCGGGTACGGGGTGGTCCCCAGGGGCCGGGCCCAGGACGTCTCCTTCCTCCTCGACCGGCTCCTGGCCGACCAGCGCCCCGCCTGGCGGCACGCCCGCCTGATCGACCGCGCGAGGATCGGCATGGCCGGCCACTCCATCGGCGGCGCCTCCGCCGCGACGACCATGGTGGGGGATGCCCGGGTGCGCGCCGGGGCCAACATGGACGGTTCGTTCATGGAGCCGGTACCGGCGGACGGCCTGGACGGCCGTCCGTTCATGATGCTCGGCACCGGTGACGACGACCCCTCCTGGGTCCGCGACTGGCCGCTCCTGGACGGGTGGAAGCGCTGGATCAACGTCACCGGCGCCGGCCACTTCACCTTCACCGACACCCCGGTTCTCGCCGACCAACTGGGCCTGCTGCCTCCGGAGGAGCCCCTCTCGGGCAAGCGCTCGCAGGAGATCACGCGGGCGTTCGTGACGGCGTTCTTCGACCTGCACCTGAAGGGCGTGGACAACAAGCTGCTGGACGGGCCGTCCGCCGAGCACCCGGAGGTGGTCATTCACAAGAAAGGCTGACGGGCGGACACGTACCGAGCGGCCGTCGCCCTGCCGGCCCCCAAGGGGCAAGGCTCAGGGGGGCGTCCCGGCCGGGTGATGGAGGGGCCCGGGGCCGGTCGTGCCGTACCGTCGTAGCATCCGGCGACGTGCGCACTCGCGGCCGCACATCGTGTGAGGAAACGTCTTCGCCCCTGCTGGGCGAGGCTGATCGGAAGGCACTGTGAACATGACGGGGCAACGCGACCGTTGGGCGGAACTGACCGGTGGACAAGCCGGAGAGGAGTACGCTCGGCGTTTCGCGCAGCTCGCTGCCTCAGGTCACGACATCCACGGTGAGGCCGCCTTCTGCGCCGCACTGCTGGAACCGGGGGCCCGGGTGCTCGACGCCGGCTGCGGCACCGGTCGGATCGCGATCCGACTCGCGGAGCTGGGCCACCACTGCACTGGCGTGGACGTCGACCCCTCGATGCTCGCCGTAGCCCGCCGGGACGCCCCCACGCAGGACTGGCTCCTGGGTGACCTGGCGCGCCTGGACACCCTCGGCCTGGACCAGGGTTTCGACCTGGTACTTGCCGCCGGAAACGTCATCCCCCTGCTGGCCCCGGGCACCGAATCAGCTGTCGTTCGGCAGCTGGCCGCCGCACTGCGCTCCGGCGGTCTGCTGGTCACGGGCATGGGACTGGACGCGGCACACCTGCCGTTGCCGGAACCGACGGTCACCCTCACCCAGTTCGACCACTGGTGCACCCAGGCAGGACTCACTCTGCGGCAGCGCTTTGCCACCTGGAGCGGCGATCCCTATGAGGAAGGCTGCGGCTACGCCGTCAGCGTCCACTCCCGCATCACTGCGTGAGTCCGTGCCTTCTCCACGAAGGTCCGGCCAGGGACGCGTACGAGTGGTCCCACGCCGTGCTCGACCCGCTCAGGCCAGCAGGACGTCCTCGCCCGCCGTTACAGGGACGACCTGCCTGGCCGACGGCGCCACGGCCTTCACCGGTGTCCCGAAGTCCGACAGCGTCATCGTCGTCATGGCCTTCATGCCCCCGAAGTAGGACAGCCGGGCCTGGACGGCGCGCCCCTTCCCGTCGACCCACAAGTCCGCGTAGACGGGCATGTCGTCGCCCAGTGTCTCGCGCAGCTTGTCCAGCCCCTTCTTCGTCTTCGTCGTCATACGCAGCGTCGCGGTGGCATGGTCGACAGTGCCCCGGTAGTGCACCGCGGGGGCGTCGTTCACCCTCTCTTCGCCTTCGTTCGTCACCTGCCGCATCGCCTTCATCTGCCGGAGCAGGTGCTCCGGGTCGTTCAGCGGCGCCCGCAGGAAGTAGCGCGTCAGGGCTTCGCTGCGGGCAGCCGCGGCCCACTTGCCCTCGCTCACCGCTCGCGACCCGCGCACATAGACGGTGTCGCCCACGAAGACCTCCTCGACGGGGTCCATGCCGCTGTCCTCGAGCTCCACCGTGAGCCGGCCCTTGTCACCCGCCAGGTCGAAGGCTCCGGCGATCGCGAACACGTACGTCCTCGGGCTGTCGGCCGACCGCAACTCGATCTTCTCGTCCACGCGGACGCTGTCCGCGCTCGTCCTCTCAATCGCGCGGCGCACGGCCGCCCCGTGATCCACGGCGTTCGTCGCGCTCTCTTCCGAGTCACCGTCCGGGCTGCCCGAACAGGCGGTGCAGAGGAGGAGGACAGCGGCGGCGAGGCGTGGGGCGTGGCGCATGGGCTCTCCGAGGAATCGTTACTGCGGCAGACAGGAGCCCGAAAAGGCCCGCAGATCTTCGCACGAGGGCGGTGATGGAGCTCGGTGGGAGGGGAGTTCGCCAGCAAGGCGCGGTGCAGGCCGGGGCCAGCTTCCCCGGTACGCGACGGAAGGCAGCCGCATGGCCGGTGGCACCGTCAAGTGGTGTCAGACCGAGCGAGCATCAACGGTAGTCGTCAGGGTGGCCCTGCATCCAAGTGTTGATCTTGTCGCGGGTGCCGATCAGCGACGTTTGGTGTTTCTTCAAGTTCTCGAACGACCGGTCGTCGCTGAGCTCGGTGTCGAGCTTCTTGATCAGTTCGATCGGCTCAGGGAAGTGGCCGGGGCCTTTCGGGTCCGCCTTCATAGCCCGGTCCAGGCGGTGAAGTTCGTCGTAGACCCGCCCGAGGAAGTAGGCGCAGTTCTCCGGAGTGCAGGATTCATTGAGGGTCGCCTGGAGCCCGGCGAAGGCATCTCTGACCTTCTCGGGCGGTGGTGCAACGGGCGAGGCGGACGAGACCGGCGAGGCGGGCGAGGCGGGCGTTTGCGTCGGCGTACTGGTCTCGACCGCGGCGACGGCCGGTCTGCCTGCCGGTCTCTCGGACTTCGGGGTCGAGCTGCAGGAGACGCTGAGCGCGGCCAGGGCTACGGCGACAACGGCCGTGCCCCGCAGTGAGGACGTGGACATGGAATTCCCCCGTGATCGTCTGGTCAGCAGACCCTACATAAGCCTCTTGGCCCACGAAGAAGAACGGGCGGTCGCGGCTCGGGGGTCGACACAGCCAAGCGCTTCGAAAAGGGCCTGCCGGGGGACCGCCGGTCTCGTGCACGGCTGCACGGGAAGGCGGCAGGGGAGCCTACTGGTTCGGCTGCCATGACGTACGCGCCGAGCGATCCTGCCTCCGCCGATTTGTGCGCAGGGCCCGGGCGTTCTTGGTGCCTCCGGCGCGCAGGTATCTGCCGCTACTCCCTGAGGCTCGCTGTAGTGCTACGCACCGGGTGCAGGTCATAAGAATCGTGTCTCACGCGACAGACATGATCACCGCGGGCGTGCCGGGCTCCGATCGCCTTCTCCGCGGTTGCCGCGAAGCAGGTGGAGTCCGGCACGTCCGAGCGGAGATCCTCGCCCTGGACCGCATCTGGTCGACATCTGCGTCGGCGTCGAGATCGGAGCGCCGATGTTCGACCAGCCCTCAAGGACTCAGCGTGCCCCTGTCCAGTTGTGTGCCACGTCGATCACGACCCGGTCGGTCGCCACCGACACTCGGAAGGGCAGCCGTGCCCGGACGCCGAGCCCGATCTGCGTGTCCCCTTCGAAGCTGCCGGCGAACCGGGCGTCCCTGAAGGTGCGGTATCCCGCAAGGTTTACGCCCGGCAGGCGCTGACCGGCCCGCGCCGGATAGGTTTGCTCGCCGGTCTCGGGGTCGTAGGCGGGGGCGCTGACGCGTACCTCGAGGACGGCGCCGCCGCCGACGGGGATGTAGTTGCCCGAACCGTCCTGGTGGAGGCGGCTGACGTACCTGACGGAATAGCCGAGTCCGCTGGTGCCCGCGCCGGGGACGTCGACGACCATGCGGTCGAAGCAGGCGTGCCGGCCGGTCCTGATGTTCGTCACCGACTCCGTCGTCGCGGCGGAGCGGGTCTTGGCCGTACTGCCCCAGCCGGTGGGGCAGTACGTGCTCTGCGTGGTGGTGGTGGTCGTCGTCGTGGCAGCGGCCGGGGCCGCGACCACTCCTGTCGTGGCAGCCACGAGCGCGACTACCGTCGCCCATGCGGCTTTGTGTCGTCCCATTTCGTCCCCTAGAAAGGGTGATGTGTCGGATATCAAGGGAGACACGCGGGTGGGCCGAATGGTTGCACGGTTCCGGAGCCCTACAGTTCAGGAATGCCCGCGCCTGATGGCAGCGGTGGCGTTCCGCGGCATGTGGCGGACCATGGTGATCGCGACTACGTACCGTGCCTGAGGCGGCAACGTCCCAGCGCCCTGCTACCCGGGGCGATCAGCTGACTGGGCGCGCTCCTGCCCGTTGGCACCAGCCCGTCTCGTACGCGAACCAACGCCATGCAGTGCTTCGGCTGACCGCTGCTAGATGCTGAGCACGCCTACGACGGTGATGCTGCTGCCGAATGCGGCGGCGCCGAGGACCGTTCCGGTGATGGCGGTCCGCATGCGGCCGGTGCCGTGCCGCGCGTAGTGGATGCCGGCCACGCCGGCGATGAGAGCGAGCGGCCCCGCGAGGACGGCGAACAGGATCGCGGGCGTCCACAGGCCGGCGACGGCGAATATCCCGAGAACGACAGCGGTGGGGCCCAGCGCGACTGCGGGTGTGTCGCTCTGGTCCGGCGTGGTCGATTGAGGCATCACTGACTCCCTATTTGAACGTGTTCAAATCGTGAGGTGAGCGTACCAACTCGCCTAAGTGTGCGGTTGGTTGGGGTGATTGGGACGAACCGCTGGTCGGGGCATCCGTTACAGCCCGGCGCGTCCGAGGCTCAGGTCCCCGCGACGCCCGGCTGTCCTCCCCTGGGCAGCGATCCCGCCAGGCGGAACGCTCATCGCGCGGGTGCGTTGCTCGTTCTCGTGGGGCATGGACACTTCATGGTTGGCGGTACATGGCGGCCGCCCCGAGGGATCAGCCGCGGCCCAGCCGCTGTCCTCGGGCCTGCGTCGCTCGTTCTCGCGAGGCGGGACGCTTCATGGTCCGGTCGGCGCCCCCGCCGCCGAGCGGACCTGTCCGCTGCGGGGCAGCGGCTTCAGCCGACGGGGAGCGCACTGGGGCCCGGTACCCCTCAGCGTGTCTCGCGCCACCAGGCGGGAGACACGCTGAGATTCCATACCTGACCCGCCGGTCCATGGCCGGCGGCGTCCACGCGGACCAGAATCCTCACGCCGGACTCCGGAACCCGGTAGCGGTGGAAGTCCGTCGCCGTCCCGTCGTCCGGTTCGACCGAACAGCCGAGGGTGGCGATCGCGGCGACCAGGTCCTCGAAGGGCATTCGAGAGGAGAAGTCGCCGTACACGCTCCGTAGGAGCGCCGGCACGGCCGACTCCGTGTCCCACCGCAGCCGGTGCACCTGCACGCTGATCCCGAAACAGGGCCAGGCCCCGTGCTGCTCCTGAAACGACAGTTCCACGAGCCCGTAGTCGCGCCGCAGCAGACCCCCGTCCGCGTCGTCGACGTAATCGGTCCCCAGCCGGTCCTCCCACTCGGCGGGCTGCGCGCCGATGCCCACGCCCAGTACGTCGCTGTGGGCGGCTACGCGGGCGTAACACTCCAGATCGGACATCTACATCTTCTCCAAAGCCTCAATCAGCGCCTGCGGTTCGGCCGTCCGATCATTGCTGAACCGCCTCTGCGGCTCGCGGCCCTTCTCCACGGCCTTGGCACTGGACTCGCAGCCCCCCTGGCGCTCTAGGCCACCCTAATCATGCCCGCGCCTTACTTGGGGTCGGACTTGATCACCGGTGGCGGAGTGCAGATGAGTGCAGACCCGGTGCATGAAAGCGGGCCGCTCGCGGTCTGCCGGGTTCGGCTTCAGCAGTCGAACACCGACCAGCAGATGTCGTTGCGCAGCCGTTGGTCATCGAGTACGAGCTCGCGGATCGCGTCCGGCAACTGATCGCGCTGCCACTGGCACTCGAGTCGCCCCGCGGTCTGGCTGTCGCCTTTCGGCGCTGCTGCGCGTGCAGCCTTGATCGCGTAGGCGGCCGCGCCCAGTTCGTGCGCGGCGACGTGGGCGACGGCGCCGGCCTGGCCGGCGGCGTACGCGGCATGTCGTGCTGCCCCGGTCAGGTCTCTGGCTGCCCCCATCGCATGGCCGCCGGCCGCTCGAGCCTGCATCATCCTGACCTCGCCACGCACCCAGGCGCGGGCATGTTCGATCGCCTGGCGGGGTCGCAGGTCCTGAGGGCGGACCGACTCGAAGAGGCCAAGGACGTGCTCTGCGCACGAGGCAGCCCATAGAGCGAGGAGACGGTGATCCGCATCAGTGAGAGTCCCGCCACGGCGAACTGTCACGAAGCGACGGTCCCGGACCTTCGGGAGGATCATGCCGTGCGCTCCCTCCTGCGCACATTGGCGCCGCCGGCTGGGCTGTGGCAGGCGACCGGTGCGCCGCCTCGAGCAGGGAATAATGCAGAATGCTCCACCCATAAGCAAGTGCAGCAAAACCTGCCAACCAACTGGCCTGCCCGGGCCGTCCGCCCCTTGGGAGCGGACTGAACGGGACCCGCCACCCGCCCGGACCTGTGACAGTCCCTGCCTGCCGACAAAAGTCGATGGGCCCTGCGGACATCGGTCGGTACCGTGCGCAGCAGGACCAAGAGAAGGGGGCTCGATGCGTCCAACGCTCCTGGTGGATGTGGACGGACCGCTGAATCCGTATGCCGCCAAGCCGCACCGGCGGCCCGCCGGTTATGAGACGCACCGGCTCGTGACACCACGCTGGGAAGCCGCCGAGCGACGTCGGCTGACGGAGTGGGGGCTGCCGAACAGGAGGGTGAAGCCGCTGCGGGTGTGGCTCAATCCGGAACACGGCCCGGCCCTGGAGGCGCTTCCCTTCGAACTGGTGTGGGCAACCACGTGGGAGGAAGAAGCCAACACCTACGTAGCACCCGTCCTGGGACTGTCGGAGCTTCCCTTCATAGCGTGGTCTGCGCCGCGACCCGTGCCCGACGGCGGTGTGTTCTGGAAGACGCCCGAGATCGTCACGTGGGCCGAAGGCCGGGCCTTCGCCTGGATCGACGACGACATCACCGAGGCAGACCGCACCTGGGTCGACGAACACCACGACGGTCCCGCCCTGCTGCACCGAGTCGACCCCGACGCGGCCTCACCTGCGACGACTTCGCCACCCTGACAGTCTGGGCGAGTGCCCTGCCCTGATGACACAGCCGCGACCGGTCGCGGGCCATGAGGCGACCGGCAGCACCGGATGTACGTCGACGGCTCAGATCACTGGCGCACCGAGCGGAAATCGACGGCCCTGTCCGCCTCCCGCAGGGTTTGCTCGGCCACCCGGCGTACCTCGCTCGGCACGTCGCCGCGTTCCATGACGAGGCGCGCGTAGATCGGAGCGTCACTGGACGCCAGTCTGGCGCCGTCCTGCTGGTGCACTGCCGTGCCCTTCCCCCGGGTGATGAAACCGTCAGCTCAGTACGCGGGTCGTGGGCCATGGCGAGAACCGGTCAACCGCGCACCTGAGGGCTCAACAATGCCTGCGGGATGGCATCCACGTAAGGACTGATCACGCCTTCGTCGTTATTTGATGCGGCGTCTTCCAGCCACCCGCTCACTACCCCCGCACTTCGGCGTCGACACGGCGGTTCCTCTACTCAGCGACGCCACAGCGCGCTCAAGGGGCTGTGCTGTGCACGCTGTTCAGCTGGGACGCCGAGTCCACGGAGGCATACGGTGGTCCCCGTCCGCGGTTCGACGGGAGAGCGAAGTCCGCGACGCGTACGTCTCGCGCGCGGCGGCACCCTCGCGGACGGACTCAGGATTCCTCGGCCACGGTGTCACCGGAGGACACGGCCGCTCTTCTTCTGCGGTACAACACCACTCCGCACACCGTGAGGAGGAGTACGGCCACAGCGGACACCCCGAGGGCCGTCCGCTCCGCGAAAAGCCTTCCCAGCACTTCGAGCGCGCCGAGCCCCGCGGTCGCGTAGATCAGCGCCCAGGCCGCTCCGCCCACGAAGAGGGCGGGGAGGTAGCGCGGCAACGGCATGCGCATGCTGCCCGCGAGGAAGTTGGCGGCGGTCTGGAAACCGACGGTCAGGAAGGAGACGGCCACCACCGGCGCGCCCCACCGCTGAATCGCCCGCTCGGCGCGCCGGAACTTCGCCGAGGAGATCCGCTCCGCGAACCTGCTGCGCCGCGCACCGGCGCCGGTGAGCCACCCGACGGCGAAGGTCCCTCCGGCACGAAGCAGGACAATCGCATACAGGGCTCCGGCCGTGAGCGCGATCTTATCCACGACGCCTCGTCCCGAGCTTCGCGCCGGAACCCGGGACGCCCGTCACCCGCATGGGCGTCCCGCCCCGGCTGGCGCACGACGGCACACTGGCCCGGTCACCGAATCTCACCTGCGCCCTGCCTCTGCCGTAGCGTGCTGTGGGTTGCAGTCCTCAGTGTTTCACCTGCGGCAGCGCAACCCGCAGCCGCCGTCAGGCAAGGGTAGCCTAACCGAACGGGCGTACGGCGGGTATGGGGTGCGGGCTACGAGGTGAACGACAGGCGGGGTCGGCGAACCTGGCCCGTTGTGGCTCACCGGAAGCCCAGCGGCGCGGCAGAGCACAGCGTACGTCGGCGTAAGTGCATAAGCCCGGACCATGCATCCTAGGAAGTGCGCGGGACGACCAGGCCGGATTCGTAGGCGAGGACCACGAGCTGCGCGCGGTCGCGGGCGTGCACTTTGGTCATGGCCCGATTGATGTGCGTCTTCGCGGTCAGCGGGCTGATCACCATGCGGTCCGCGATCTCGTCGTTGGACAGACCGTGCGCCACCAGGACGACGGCCTCGCGTTCGCGGCCGGTCAGCTCTTCCAGCACCGTGGCGGTGGAGGCGGTGAGCGGCTGGGTGACGTACCGGTTGATCAGCTTGCGGGTGATCGAGGGGGCGAGCAGGGCGTCGCCGCGCGCGGCGACGCGTACGGCATGCAGGAAGTCCTCCGGGACGATGTCCTTGACGAGGAATCCGGCGGCGCCGGCCCGCAGGGCGTCGAACACGTACTCGTCCAGGCCGTAGTTGGTCAGGATGACGACGTGCACTTCGGCGAGGGCCGGGTCGGTGGCGATGCGCCGGGTGGTCTCGATGCCGTCGAGAACTGGCATCTGGATGTCGATGAGCGCGATGTCGGGCAGGTGCTGCCTGGCGAGCGCTAGGCCCTCTTCTCCGTTCGCGGCCTCGGCCACCACCTCGATGTCGTCCTCGAGGTCGAGGATCGCACGGAACCCGCGGCGAATGAGCGCCTGGTCGTCGACCAGCAGGACACGGATCATGAGGCCAGTTCCACGGGGAGTTCGGCCTGGACGGTGAAGCCGCCCTCGCCGCGCGGTGCCGCCCGGAGGTGACCTCCGAGTGCGCTGACGCGTTCGCGCATCCCGAGCAGTCCGATGCCGGGCGCCGGGGCGGTTTCCACTGTGGCCCTGCCGTCGTCGTCGACCTGCAGGGCGACAACGCCCGGGCGGTAGTCGACGCGGACCGATGCCGTGGTGGCGTCCGCGTGACGGGCGATGTTGGTGAGTGACTCCTGCACGATCCGGTAGACGGTCCGGCCCACCGCGGCCGGCACGTCGTGCCGCTGCCCCTCGATCGTCAGGGTCGCCTCCAGACCGGTCCTGCGAGCCCGCTCCACCAACTCGAGCAGGTGGTCGAGCCCGTGCGGCGGGGTCGTGTCGTCGTCGCGCAGCGCCTCCAGCGTCGCTCGCAGCTCGCGGGACGCCTCCCGGCCGGCCTCCCGGATCGCCAGCAGGGCCTCCGGTACCTGTTCGCCGCGCTTGCGGGCCACGTGGACGGCGACTTCGGACTGCACCTTGATGACCGAGATCTGGTGGGTCAGTGAATCGTGCAGTTCCCGCGCGATGTGCAGCCGCTCCGCGTCGGCACGGCGCCGCGCGGTCTCCTCACGTGTGCGCTCGGCTTCGTCGGCCCGCCGCTCGGCCTGCCGAAGGGCTTCACCGGCGGCACCGGCGGCGATCAGCCAGGCGATCTCAAGGGCGCCCCGGGCCTGCGCGAACGCCTCTCCCGTGGTGTGCAGGCCCGACGCCAGGGCCGCTACGGGCAGAGCGGCCAGCACGGCGACGCTCGCCACCACCGTGATGATGCGGTGTCCCGCCCGCATGGCCGCGTACACCGCGAACAGGTACGCGACGGCGGGCACGTCGAAACCGGCCGCCTGGTACCCCACCGCGCACAGCCCGGTCACGGTCAGGACGGGTACCGGCGCCCGCCGGCCGACGCCCAGCGCCAGGCCGCCGCCCGCCAGCAGCACGTAGCCGAGGAAGCCGAGGCCGGTGGCGGGGTGCTGCCCGGACAGGCCGGTGAGCAGCAGAGCCGCCGTCACGCCGACGGCGGTCAGCCAGTCCCTGATCCCGGCTCGGACAGCGAATCGCCTTTCCTCATGCGCGCACCGTAGCCGGATGCTCGGCCGGTCGAATCGCACTCACGGACGAGCGCACGCCTACCGCGCGCGCAGTACCTTCGCGGCCACTGCCGCGTTCGTGGTAGCCGGATGCGCCGACGGCGGCAGACCGAAGTGCCTGCGTCTGCGGGACGACGGGCAGTGGGTTCGGCCGACATGCTCGGACGACGTCCAGCCTTACGAAGAGAAGGAGCACGCTGATGTCCATTCGTCGCCTGTCTGCCGCCGCGGCGGCCGCCCTGCTCGGAGCTCTCTGTCTTGCCGCACCAGCGGCGGCGCACGCCTCCGTCCAGCCGATCGCCGCCAGTGTCTACGCCTTCAGCCCCGGGCGACTCGGGGCCGCCACGGGCGGGCTGCTGGGGCTGGCCGGTGTGGTCGTCGCCGTACTGGCGCTGGCCCGCCCGGCCAGTCGTCTCGGCACTGCCAACGGGTCACTCGGTGCCATGACGGCCTCGGCGGCGGGGGTGACCGCCATGGCGCTCGGCGGGCTGGTCGCCGGCACAGCAGACGGTGGACTCGGCACGGGCAACGGGCTGGGCGGGGCCTATGTCGCCCTGCTGCTGGGACTGACCGGCACGGGCCTCGGCGGATTGGCTCTGGCCCGGCACCGCCGCACCGGCTGACCGCAGCGCACACGAGCGCGCGTGCGGGTCCGCCTGAAGACCGACCGGATGCGCCGAGTGCAGGCACTGTCGAACCTCACGCACCGGGCGGCCCATGTCCCTCGCGACGACCAAAGGGCACGGCGCCGATCGAGGCCGGCTGGTCCGCACGACCGGCACCGTTCCGTGCGTACGCTCCTCAGTTCGGCGGCACCTGCACCTGCACCTGCACTTGCACCTGCCCCTGCCCCGAACCGCCCGTCCCGATGGGGCGCAGGTCCACCAGCAGCGGATTCGCGCCTGCCCGGGGTACGTCGGTCGCCTGCCCACCCGGAGTGCTCGATGTGCTGGGCGTGGGGCTGCCTGTAGGAGATGGGCTGACACTCCCAGTAGGACGTGGGGAAGGGCTGGTTGCCGGGGGCGACTGGCTGGGGCGGCTTCTGGAGGGCCTGGGAGCCGGGCTGGCTTTCGGGGGCTGTGGAGCGGGGGAGGCGGTGGGCGTTGCGGAAGCCGGCGGCTCGGGCGGAGTGGGCGTCGCACGCGGACGGCGAGTCACCGTCTTGTCCCGGCCCCGGGCGGTGCTTCTGGCCGGGCGTGTGGCCGCACGCTTGGGGGAACGTGAGGCTTTCGATGGCTCGGTCGTTTGCTCCGGGGGCTCGTCGGGGGACGCCTGTGGGCTCGGCGTCGCCTGAGGGGCTCCGGCCGAGTGGTCGGGCAGCAGCGATGCGGTGGCCAGGCCACCCAGCATCGCGAAGGTGGCCGCGGCAAGAGTCCGGCCGCCGTACTTCTTCCAGCGGGGCGAACGGTGGCGCGCATCCGGCAGTACGGCGGCTGCCTGGCGCTGCGCCACGACTACGGGCGCGGTGGCGGCCTGAGGCTCGGGCCCGGCTGTGGTCGCGGTCCGCACCAGGGGGGCGGGTACGGCGGCCCAAGAAGTGGGCGTTGCGGGCTCCGCGGCTGCCGGTGCCCGGGCCGCGGGTGCGGCGGCCGGGGGAGTGGCGTGCCGGGAAACGCCGGGGGGCTCGACCGGGCGCGGTCCTTCGTCGAGGAGTACCTCCATCACCGCCGAGCCCTCGGCAGAAGCATCAGCGGCCCCGTCGTTCGGTGGCTGCATGCCGCAGTCGTACGCCCCGCATTCGGGGCACGTCACAGCGCCGTTGAGAGTGCGGCGGCAGGGGACGCAGTAGTCCATGGGGCCGGCCGTTCAGCGGGCGGGTCGGGGGCAGGAGCCGTGGTGCGCCGGCCGCGCCGGGCAGCAGCCTCCGGCCGCGGGGAACCGGGCGTCGTACAGAAGGGGCCTGGGCATGTGCGAACCTCGCTCACTCACCGGTCTGGGATGGGTCGCCGGTTATCGAGGTCAACGGGGCCCGGCGAGTCGCTGTTCATCCAGGCGGCCGAAACGTGGGATACGTAACTCTGCCGTTGGCCCGTGTCCGGGTCCCTTGCGGCACGCAGCTGAGGGAGGGGGCGAGGGCGTGTGAGAGCTCGAGCCCGTACGCGACCGCAGGTGCGGACGGGGCCGAGTGCAGGCCGTGAATACGTGCCCCGTCGACGCAACCGACCGGCTCGGGCAACGATTGCCTGACTGCCGTACTAGGCCGCCGAGAGGTCGGCCCAGCGTGTGATTCCCTCGGTGCCGACGCGTACGCCGCACCGGGCAGCCAACGCAGCGACGATGTCTATGCCGCGCCCGTGCTCGTCCGGATCCGGGGCTCCCCATCCGTCACGGCCCTGCTCGTCCGGGTCCGGGGCTCCCCATCCGTCACCGGCGAGGACGGGCCCCGCGTCGGTCACTTCCACGCGCAGGGCCCCATGCCCCTCGACGCGGACCCACGACAGCCGCAGCGTCGCCGGCGGCAGGGCGTGGACCAGGGCGTTGGTCAGGAGCTCGGAGACCACCACGAGGGCGTCCATGACGGCGTCGGGAGACAGGCCCCACTCGGTGAGTATGTTGCGGACCCGTCCGCGGATGGCGGGCACGGCCCCCGGGGCGTGGGGCACGGGGCAGACATGGTCGACAGCGTCGGCGCCGAGGCGATCGACTGCTGCGGGGCCGACGATGTTGAGCTGGGCGGCCATCTGCCCTCCTTGACGAACGGTGCCGACGGGTGCCGACGTCACGCACGCTATGAAGAGAGAGGAAACCGGTCAATAAACCCCGGTCGGCATTACCGAACGCAAGTCGAGATGGAGAGAAAGAACCGGGTCATGGCCGATGTGGGACGGGAAAGGCGGATCTAGAATCGCGGTATGGCCGGTCCCGTCCAGTCCATCGAACGGGCGGCGGCGATTCTCCGCCTGCTCGCCGCGGGCCCCCGTCGGCTCGGGCTCGGGGAAGTGGCGGCCTCGCTGGGGCTGGCGAAGGGGACGACACACGGCATTCTGCGCACCCTCCAGCACGTGGATTTCGTCGAGCAGGACGCGGCGACCGGGAAGTACCAGCTCGGGGCGGCCCTCCTGCACCTCGGCACGAGCTACCTCGATGTGAACGAACTGCGATCGCGCTCGATCAACTGGGCCGACGCCCTGGCCGCCCGCAGCGGTGAAGCGGTCCGCCTCGGTACTCCCCTCGAAGGCAGGGTGCTCGTCATCCACCACGTCTTCCGGCCGGACGACACGCTCCAGACCCTCGACGTGGGCGCGCTGCTGCCCCTGCACGCCTCCTCGCTCGGAAAGGTGCTGCTGGCGTTCGGCACCGCACATTTCGATGCGGCGGTCGACGCCGGGCTTGAGGCGTACACCCGGCACACCCTGGCCCACTCGGACGACCTGACCCACGCCCTCGCCGAGATCCGCGAGAACGGCTGGGGCGCCGAAGTGCAGGAGATGACCATGGGGGAAGCCGGCGTCGCCGCGCCCATCAGGGGGCACGGCGGCCTCGCGGTGGGCGCCATCGGCCTGTCAGGACCGGTCGAGCGGATCTGCGACGTCAGGGGCCGGCCGGAACTCAAGCTGATCACCCTGCTCCGTGAGACCGCCCGGGCAATCTCACGAAACCTGGGAGCCGCCCGCTGGTAGGCCCCTCGCGCAGCGCGTCAGCACGCATCGCATGTCCAGGCATCGGAAGGCGGTCCGGATCATGGTCGAACGGTATGTGATGTCCATCGACCAGGGCACCACCTCCACCCGGTGCATCCTGTTCGACCACCGCGGGCGACTGGTGTCCGTCGCCCAGCGCGAGCACCAGCAGTTCTTCCCGAAGCCCGGCTGGGTCGAGCACGACGCCCTGGAGATCTGGCGCAATCTGCGACGCATCGTGCCCGAGGCCCTGTCCGGCGCGGGCGACGGCGTCGCCGCCGAGGCCGTCTCGGCCCTGGGCATCGCGAACCAGCGCGAGACGACCGTCCTCTGGGACCGGCGGACCGGCACCCCGCTGAACAGGGCGATCGTCTGGCAGGACACCCGCACCTCCCCGCTCGTCGAAGACCTGCGCAGCGACCCGGGCGACGCGTTCTTCCTGGAACGCTGCGGCCTGGCGCCCTCGACCTACTTCTCCGCACCACGGATCCGCTGGCTCTTCGACCACGTTCCCGGCCTGGCGCAGCGGGCGGCGAACGGCGACGTGCTGTTCGGCACGATGGAGTCCTGGCTGATCTGGAACCTCACCGGGGGGACGGCGGGGGGCCGCCACATCACCGACGTGACGAACGCCAGCCGCACGATGCTCATGAACATGGGCACGCTCGAATGGGACGAGGAACTGCTGGGGTTCTTCGGGATTCCGCACGCGATCCTGCCCGAAATCCGTTCCTCGGCGGAGTGGTACGGCGAGGACCGCTCGGTGCTCCCCGGCAGGCCCATCACTGCCGCGCTCGGCGATCAGCAGGCCGCGCTCTTCGGGCAGACCTGCTTCTCCCCGGGGGAGGCGAAGTGCACCTACGGCACCGGCAGCTTCCTGCTGCTCAACACCGGCACCGACGTCGTCCGGTCCAGCAATGGACTGCTCACCACCGTCGCCTACAAGATCGACCAGCAGCCCGCCGTCTACGCCCTGGAAGGCCCGATCGCCGTCACCGGCGCCCTGGTGCAGTGGTTCCGCGACCGGCTGGAACTCATCAACAGCGCACCGGGCATCGAGACCCTTGCGCGGACCGTCGAGGACAACGGCGGCTGCTACATCGTCCCGGCGTTCTCGGGTCTCTTCGCACCCCACTGGCGCAGCGACGCACGCGGCGTCATCGTCGGCCTGACCTCGTACATCACCAAGGGGCACCTGGCCAGGGCGGCGCTGGAATCCACCGGCTGGCAGACGAAGGAGGTCGTCGACGCCATGAACGCCGACTCCTCGCTCACCCTGAGAGAGCTGAAAGTCGACGGAGGCATGACGTCCGACAACCTCCTCATGCAGATCCTGGCCGACGTCCTCGACGTGCCGGTGGTACGGCCCATGGCGACCGAGACCGTCTCGCTGGGCGCCGCCTACGCCGCCGGGCTGGCCGCCGGCTACTGGGCGGACCTGGAAGTGCTGCGCGCCAACTGGCACCGGGCGGCCCAATGGCTGCCGGACATGGACCCCGCGCGACGGGCGTCGGAGTACGAGAACTGGCAACGGGCCGTCGAACGCTCCTTGGGCTGGATCAGACGGCCGGACGGCCCGTAGCAACTTCAGTCAGGTATTGCCTGACCTGACCGGACGACCGTCCTCGTAGCGGCCTTCAACGAGTGATGTGATCAGCCGTCATGTGGGACCGACCAGGAGGCGCGTGGGGTTACTGAGGTTTTCAGGGTGGGGTCGGTGGGTTGAGGCCGGTGGCGGTGAGGCAGCCGTTGATCAGGTGGGGTCGGAGCTGGATTCTTCGTAAC
>NZ_JBSGYQ010000102.1:0-16403 GCF_053610585.1 Streptomyces sp. NPDC054887
CCCCCCCCCCCCCCCCCCCGCCCGCGCCCGCCCCGCTCTTCCCGGTCGGCTCGTACGCGTGCTCGTACGGTCAACCCGGCGGCGGCGGATTCGTCCTGCCGGGCCGGCCCTGTTCCGGACAGACCCGGGTGGGGCACGCCGGCCCGATCCCGCCGCCGGAGCGCGGCGTTCGCGCCGGTCACGGCTCCGCCGGGGGTCCCGCGGCGGGGCGCCGGACCGTATCTCCTTATGTCCATCGAACGGTGGACCGATGCCGTGGTGCGGCAGAATGAGCGTGTCCGGCAGCCCACTCAGCGACGGAACGGCGACATGACCACTGCAGCGGTAGACGACCGCCCCTCCAACGGCACGCAGGACGGCCCGCAGGGCACGACCGGCAGCGGCCGTCCCTTCGCCCTGATGCTGGTGATCACGGGTCTGGCCGGGCTGCTGGCCTCCTGGGTCATCACGATCGACAAGATCAAGCTGCTGGAGGACCCGGGCTTCCAGCCGGGGTGCAGCCTCAACCCCGTGGTCGCGTGCGGCAACATCATGAAGAGCGAGCAGGCCGAGGCGTTCGGGTTCCCCAACCCGATGCTCGGCCTCGTCACCTACGCCATGGTGGTCTGCATCGGCGTGGGCCTGCTGGCCGGTGCGCGCTACCGCCGCTGGTTCTGGCTGGGCCTGAACGCGGGCACCCTCTTCGGCGTCGGCTTCTGCACCTGGCTCCAGTACCAGTCGCTGTACAACATCGGCTCGCTGTGCCTGTGGTGCTGCCTCGCGTGGGTCGCCACCATCGTGATGTTCTGCTACGTCACCACGCACAACGTCAAGCACCGCATCCTCCCCGCCCCGAGCGGCCTGCGCAGCGCCCTGACGGAGTTCCACTGGGTGCCGCCGTTCCTGTGGATCGGGATCATCGGCATGCTGATCCTGACCCGCTGGTGGACGTTCTGGACCAGCTGAGCCGACGGCGCTGTCAGTGGGCTGGCATAGGCTTCACGCGTGGAGCCAGACCTGTTCACCGCAGCCGCCGAAGAGCGTCAGCTCAAGGATCCGTCCAGCAGCCCCCTCGCCGTACGGATGCGGCCGCGCACCCTCGACGAGGTCGTCGGCCAGCAGCATCTGCTGAAGCCGGGCGCCCCGCTGCGCCGCCTCGTCGGCGAGGGCAGCGGCGGCCCCGCCGGACCGTCCTCGGTGATCCTCTGGGGCCCTCCCGGCACCGGCAAGACCACGCTGGCGTACGTCGTGAGCCAGGCCACCCAGAAGCGCTTCGTCGAGCTCTCCGCGATCACCGCCGGCGTCAAGGAAGTACGAGCCGTCATCGACGGCGCCCGCCGCGCCTCCGGGGGCTTCGGCAAGGAGACCGTCCTCTTCCTCGACGAGATCCACCGCTTCAGCAAGGCCCAGCAGGACTCGCTGCTGCCCGCCGTGGAGAACCGCTGGGTCACGCTCATCGCGGCGACCACCGAGAACCCGTACTTCTCGGTCATCTCGCCGCTGCTCTCCCGCTCCCTGCTCCTGACGCTGGAGCCGCTGACCGACGACGACCTGCGCTCCCTGGTGCGCCGGGCCCTCACCGAGGAGCGCGGCCTCGGGGGAGCGGTCACGCTGGCCGACGACGCCGAGGGGCATCTGCTGCGGATCGCGGGCGGCGACGCCCGGCGCGTGCTCACCGCGCTGGAGGCGGCGGCGGGAGCGGCCATCGCCAAGGGCGAGGAGGAGGTCACGCTCGAAACGGTCGAGGAGACGGTCGACCGCGCGGCGGTGAAGTACGACCGTGACGGCGACCAGCACTACGACGTGGCGAGTGCCCTCATCAAGTCCATCCGCGGCTCCGACGTGGACGCCGCGCTGCACTACCTGGCCCGCATGATCGAGGCGGGGGAGGACCCCCGGTTCATCGCCCGGCGGCTGATGATCTCGGCCAGCGAGGACATCGGCCTCGCCGACCCGACGGCACTGCCGACGGCGGTCGCCGCCGCGCAGGCCGTGGCCATGATCGGCTTTCCCGAGGCCGCTCTGACCCTCAGCCACGCCACGATCGCGCTGGCCCTCGCGCCCAAGTCCAACGCCGCGACGAACGCGATCTTCGCCGCGCAGGCCGACGTGCGCAAAGGCATGGCCGGCCCGGTTCCGGCGCATCTGCGCGACGGGCACTACAAGGGCGCGGCCAAGCTCGGCCACGCGCAGGGATACGTCTATCCGCACGACGTGCCGGGCGCGATCGCCGCGCAGCAGTACGCGCCGGACGCCGTGCAGGGCCGCCACTACTACGAGCCGACGCGCTACGGGGCGGAAGCCCGGTACGCCGATGTCGTGGAGAAGGTGCGGGAACGACTGCGCGGCGACGGTCAGGCCGACCCCCGCTCCTGACCGGACGGGTCAGTGCGCGGCCGCTTCGAAGAGCTGGTGCATGGCCCGGCGCAGCCCCACGATGTCGCGCACCGGCTCGCGGAAGTCGAACCGCGCGTCGAACACACGGCCCCGCACGCCGCCGCTGAAGCGCACCCGCAGCCCGAACCGGTCGAGCGCCACCGGCACGGCGACGGTCCCGGCCGCCTTGTCGCCCACCAGGGCGCACAGCCCGCCCACCTGGTCGCCGTGGGCCGCGTGCAGGTGCTGGAGCAGCTCCGCCTCGTGCTCGACGAGCGGATCTGCGGCCGCCGCGGCGAACGCCTCGGGCTCGACCATGCCGGTGCCCCACAGATCGTCGACGCGTGCCTCGCCGACCTCCAGCCGCAGCAGCATCCGCCCGGGCTCCGCGACCCCGCGTACGCAGGTGAGCCAGCCGGAGACCCACGCCCGGCCCCGGATACGGTTGGGCACGGACACCGGGGCGACGTCCGTGATCTCCAGGACCACCCGCAGCTCGTCGTCCTGGGCGTGGGTGGCGGCCCGTACGACCGGTGAGTCGGCGGGGAAGACCAGCAGCACCTCGCCGTCCGGCCCCACGCTCCGCTCCGCGGGAACCAGCTGCTCGGGAAGGGCCGACAGGGGACGCGGGAGAAGCACTACCGCGGAGCAGGTACTCTGTACGAGAGTTCGTGTGCGCTCGGCTGCTGACGGCATCCGCGCGATTTCAAGTCCGCTGGGACGCGGCTGACCACGATCTGATCGGACCTCCGTCGCGTCGACACCTGAGATGTCGGCCTTCTTTGTGTTGTCCGTGACGTGACTGGTGTTCCCCGGACGAGACATGCGATCTCCTTGAGTAAGGTGAGCCTAACCTAACCTACAACGGAGGTCTGGAGAACGTGCCTAACCAGTCGCGTCCCAAGGTCAAGAAGTCCCGTGCGCTCGGTATCGCGCTGACGCCGAAGGCTGTCAAGTACTTCGAGGCCCGTCCGTACCCGCCGGGCGAGCACGGCCGTGGGCGCAAGCAGAACTCGGACTACAAGGTCCGTCTGCTCGAGAAGCAGCGTCTGCGCGCGCAGTACGACATCAGCGAGAAGCAGATGGCCCGCGCCTACGACCGCGCCAAGAAGGCCGAAGGCAAGACCGGCGAGGCCCTGGTCATCGAGCTCGAGCGCCGCCTCGACGCCCTGATCCTGCGTTCGGGCATCGCCCGCACGATCTACCAGGCCCGTCAGATGGTCGTCCACGGCCACATCGAGGTCAACGGTGGCAAGGTCGACAAGCCGTCGTTCCGCGTCCGTCCCGACGACGTCGTGATGGTCCGCGAGCGCAGCCGCGAGAAGCACCCCTTCCAGGTCGCCCGCGAGGGTGGCTACGACACCGAGGGTGAGACGCCGCGCTACCTCCAGGTGAACCTGAAGGCCCTGGCCTTCCGCCTGGACCGCGACCCGAACCGCAAGGAAATCCCGGTCATCTGCGACGAGCAGCTCGTCGTCGAGTACTACGCCCGCTGATCCAGCGGCCGTAGTCGGGCACTTGCCTCAGCCCGCCGTCTCCTCGTTCCGCACGGAACGAGGGGCGGCGGGCTCGCGCGTGTACGGGGCGTTGCCGCGCGCCGCCCCGGCCGCGCGGGGGCGGGGCGGCGCGGGCGCCGGACGGGGAGGCCCTTCGATCGCCCTGGCCACCGCCGCGTCCAGGCCGAGCGAGGCCCCCTCGCACCGGAACGCCTCGTACCGGCCGTCGCCGAGGCGCTCGCGGGCCTTCTCCTCGCACAGCGCGTGCGGCGCGTTGTAGTACGCCGAACCGAACAGCGGCAGTCCCACCGACGGCCAGATCCGTTCGGCCGCCCCCTGGAGCACCGCCGCCTCCGCCGGATCACCGGCGTCGAGGACGACCAGCGCCAGCAGTTCGAGGGCGAGCACCACGCCCAGCAGGTCGTTGAAGGCGTGGTCGATGGCCAGGCACTCCAGCAGGAGTTCCCGTGAGCGGTCCAGCCGGCCGTCGGTGTGCGCCGCATAGGCCAGGACGTACAGCGCGTACGCGAGGGCCCAGCGCTCCCCGTGGTCCTCGCAGACCTCGGTGACCGCCTCGCAGATCGCGACGGCCTGGGCGAGGTCGCCGCGGAAGGCCACCGCCATCGCCAGCTCGATCCGCGCCATCAGCACATTGCTGTTGAGCTCGCCCGTCTCCTCGTAGCGCGCCAGGGCCTCACGCAGCAGCTCCTCGGCGCGCGCCATGTCGTCGGACACCAGCGCGAGGCAGCCCGAGCGGTGCACGGCGTACGCCGCCGCCGACGCGTCGGCGCTCAGCTCCGCGCCCTCGCGGCACTCCTGGAGGGCGGCGAGCGCCCCGATGGCGTCGCCCTGGAGGACGGCCACGTAACCGAGCACCCACAGGGCCTTCAGCCGGTGCGCCCGGTGCCCGCCCTCGGGCTCCAGCGCGTGGTCGAGCCAGTGCCGTCCCTCGGAGAGCCGTCCGCAGCCGACCCAGTAGAACCACAGCGTGCCCGCCAGGTACTGGCCCAGGTGCACGTCCCCCGGGTGCTCCAGCGAGAACTCCATCGCCCGGCGCAGATTGGGCAGTTCGCTCTCCACGCGCGCCGCCACCTCGGCCTGCCGGGGACTGAACCAGTCCAGCTCGCACCAGGTCGCCAGCCCCAGGTACCAGTCGCGGTGCCTGCGGCGCACCCGCGCCGCGTCGCCCATGGCCGCCAGCCATTCGGCGCCGTACTCCCGGACCGTGTCGAGCATCCGGTACCGGACGCCGGTCGCCGTGTCCTCGCGGATCACGACGGACTGGGCGATCAGGTCCGTCACCACGTCGAGCACGCCGAGCACGCTGTCGTCCAGCAGTTCCGGGCCGCCGCACACGTACTCGGCGGCCTCCAGGTCGAACTGCCCGGCGAACACGGAGAGCCGGGCCCACAGCAGCCGCTGCTCGGGCGTGCACAGCTCGTGGCTCCAGCCGATCGCGGTACGCAGCGTCTGGTGGCGGGGGAGGGCGCCCCTGGCGGACCCGGTCAGCAGGCGGAAGCGGTCGTCGAGCCGGTCAAGCACCTGCTCGACCGACAGAGCCCTCAGCCGGCCCGCGGCCAGTTCGAGCGCGAGGGGGATTCCGTCCAGGCGACGGCACAGTTCGCGTACGGCGGCGCTGTTGGCGTCCGTCAGCCGGAATCCGGGCTGCTGGGCCGAGGCCCGGTCGGTGAAGAGCCGTACCGCCTCGGCGGCCGGCATCGGGGCCAGCGGGAAGGTCTGCTCGCCGTCGACGCACAGCGGCAGCCGCCCCGTCGCCAGCACGGTCAGTCCCGGGGCCCGGCGCAGCAACTCCCTGACCAGGCCGGCGACGGCGTCGACCAGGTGCTCGAAGCCATCGAGGACGAGCAGCAGCCGCCGCCCCGCCAGATGCTCCGCCAGCACCGCGCGCGGCGCCCTGCCGGAGTGGTCCGTCACGCCCAGCGCCTCGGCGAGGGCGTGCTCCAGCAGGCCGGGGTCCGTGAGCGCGGACAGCTCCGCGAGGCGGACACCGTCGACGTACCGTTCCTGCGCGTCGTACGCGCCGCGCAGGGCGAACCGGGTCTTGCCGACGCCGCCGACGCCGGTCACGGTGACCAGCCGGGCCCTTCCCAGCAGCCGGTCCACCTCCGCCAGTTCCGCGGCGCGCCCGACGAACGCGTTCAACTCCGCCGGAAGGCCGCCGTGAACGGGGGAGTGGGGCGCTGGAGGGGTAGAGCGTCGCATAGGACACGGAGCGTACCGATCCGTACGCACTGCGTACAATCGGGCCGGACGGCCGCCGCTGCCCGCGCCCGAATGCGGTACGGACCCGGAGCCCCGGCGCGATAGGCTCGCAAGACGACTTTTCTCAATGTCAGGGAGCGGTGCAACGTGTCCGGTGGAGAGGTGGCCGGCATCCTGGTGGCCGTCTTCTGGGCGATCCTGGTCTCCTTCCTCGCCGTGGTTCTGGTGAGGCTGGCCCAGACGCTCAGGGCGACGACCAAGCTTGTCGCGGACGTGACCGAACAGGCGGTGCCGCTGCTGGCGGACGCGTCCGCCACCGTACGGTCCGCGCAGACCCAGCTCGACCGGGTCGACGCCATCGCGACCGACGTCCAGGAAGTCACCTCCAACGCCTCCGCGCTCTCCACGACCGTCGCGTCCACCTTCGGCGGCCCGCTCGTCAAGGTCGCCGCCTTCGGGTACGGCGTCCGCCGGGCGATGGGCCGCGGGAAGGACGCTCCGGCGGAGCAGCCGTCGCGTCGCACTGTGATCGTCGGCCGGACCGTGCCGTCCGCCCGGCGCAGGAAGCGGAAGGGCTGAAGCCGCAATGTTCCGCCGTACGTTCTGGTTCACCGCCGGCGCCGCCGCCGGCGTATGGGCCACCACCAAGGTCAACCGCAAGCTCAAGCAGCTGACGCCCGAGAGCCTCGCGGCCCAGGCGGCCGACAAGGCGGTCGAAGCGGGCCACCGGCTCAAGGAGTTCGCGCTCGACGTCAGGGCGGGAATGGCGCAGCGCGAAGCCGAACTCGGCGAAGCGCTCGGGCTCGAGGCGCCGAACGACCCCCACGTCATCGAGCACCGACGCGTCGCCGCTCTCGACCACACCAAGCATTCGTACAACCGGAATGAGGACCACTGATGGAGTCGGCTGAAATCCGCCGCCGCTGGCTGCGCTTCTTCGAGGAGCGCGGACACAACGTCGTGCCTTCGGCGTCGCTCATCGCGGACGACCCGACCCTGCTGCTGGTCCCCGCGGGCATGGTGCCCTTCAAGCCGTACTTCCTCGGCGAGGTCAAGCCGCCCGCCCCGCGCGTCACCAGCGTGCAGAAGTGCGTGCGTACGCCGGACATCGAAGAGGTCGGCAAGACCACCCGCCACGGCACGTTCTTCCAGATGTGCGGCAACTTCTCGTTCGGCGACTACTTCAAGGAAGGCGCCATCCAGTACGCCTGGGAGCTGCTGACCAGCTCCGTGGCGGACGGCGGCTACGGCCTCGACCCCGAGCGGCTGTGGATCACGGTCTACCTCGACGACGACGAGGCCGAGCAGATCTGGCGCGACAAGATCGGCGTGCCGGCCGAGCGCATCCAGCGCCTGGGCAAGAAGGACAACTTCTGGTCCATGGGCGTCCCCGGCCCGTGCGGCCCGTGCTCCGAGATCAACTACGACCGCGGTCCGGCCTTCGGCGTCGAGGGCGGCCCGGCCGTCAACGACGAGCGGTATGTGGAGATCTGGAACCTGGTCTTCATGCAGTACGAGCGGGGTGCCGGCGACGGCAAGGAGGACTTCCCGATCCTCGGGGACCTGCCGTCGAAGAACATCGACACGGGCCTCGGCCTGGAACGCCTCGCGATGATCCTCCAGGACGTGCGGAACCTGTACGAGATCGACACGTCCAAGGTCGTCATCGACAAGGCCACCGAGCTGACCGGCGTCCAGTACGGCGCCGACCACGCCTCGGATGTCTCGCTGCGCGTCGTCACCGACCACATGCGTACGTCGGTGATGCTCATCGGCGACGGCGTCACCCCCGGCAACGAGGGCCGCGGCTACGTGCTGCGCCGCATCATGCGCCGCGCCATCCGCAACATGCGTCTCCTGGGCGCCACGGGTCCCGTCGTCGCCGAGCTCGTCGACACCGTGATCAATTCGATGGGCGCGCAGTACCCGGAGCTGCTCACCGAGCGCAAGCGCATCGAGACCGTCGCCCTCGCCGAGGAGGCCGCGTTCACCAAGGCCCTCAAGGGCGGCACGAACATCCTCGACACCGCCGTGACGGAGACCAAGGCCGCCGGCGGCACGGTCCTCTCCGGCGACAAGGCGTTCCTGCTCCACGACACCTGGGGCTTCCCGATCGACCTCACCCTGGAGATGGCCGCCGAACAGGGCCTGTCCGTGGACGAGGACGGCTTCCGCCGCCTGATGAAGGAGCAGCGGGACCGGGCCAAGGCCGACGCCAAGGCCAAGAAGACCGGCCACGCCGACGTCTCCGCCTACCGCGAGGTCGCGGACACCTCCGGCACCACCGAGTTCACCGGCTACACCCGCACCGAGGGCGAGTCGACCATCGTCGGCCTGCTCGTCGACGGGCTGCCGTCGCCGGCCGCCACCGAGGGCGACGAGGTCGAGGTCGTCCTCGACCGCACGCCGTTCTACGCCGAGGGCGGCGGCCAGCAGGCCGACACCGGCCGCATCAAGCTGGACTCCGGCGCCGTCATCCAGGTCCACGACGTACAGCAGCCGGTCCCCGGCGTCTCCGTGCACAAGGGGTCGGTCCAGGTCGGTGAGGTGACCGTGGGCGCCTCCGCCTACGCCGCCATCGACCTGGGGCGCCGCCGCGCCATCGCCCGCGCCCACAGCGCCACGCACCTGACCCACCAGGCACTGCGTGACGCGCTCGGCCCGACGGCCGCCCAGGCCGGTTCGGAGAACGCCCCGGGCCGCTTCCGCTTCGACTTCGGCTCGCCGAACGCCGTGCCGGGCACGGTCATGACCGACGTCGAGCAGAAGATCAACGACGTGCTGGCCCGCGAACTCGACGTCCAGGCCGAGGTCATGTCGATCGACGAGGCCAAGAAGCAGGGCGCCATCGCGGAGTTCGGCGAGAAGTACGGCGAGCGGGTGCGCGTCGTGACCATCGGCGACTTCTCCAAGGAGCTCTGCGGCGGTACGCACGTCCACAACACCGCCCAGCTCGGCCTGGTGAAGCTGCTCGGCGAGTCGTCGATCGGCTCGGGCGTGCGGCGCATCGAGGCCCTGGTCGGCGTGGACGCGTACAACTTCCTCGCCCGTGAGCACACGGTCGTCGCCCAGCTCCAAGAGCTGGTCAAGGGCCGTCCGGAGGAGCTGCCGGAGAAGATCTCCGGGATGCTCGCCAAGCTGAAGGACGCCGAGAAGGAGATCGAGAAGTTCCGCGCGGAGAAGGTCCTCCAGGCCGCCGCCGGTCTCGCCTCGGGCGCCAAGGACGTGCGCGGTGTCGCGGTCGTCACCGGCCAGGTGCCGGACGGCACGTCGGCCGACGACCTGCGCAGGCTCGTCCTGGACGTGCGCGGCCGCATCCCGGGCGACCGCCCGGCGGTGGTGGCCCTGTTCACCACGGCGGGCGGCCGCCCGCTGACCGTCATCGCCACCAACGAGGCCGCCCGCGAGCGCGGTCTCAAGGCCGGCGACCTGGTCCGTACGGCCGCCAAGACCCTCGGCGGCGGCGGTGGCGGCAAGCCGGACGTCGCCCAGGGCGGCGGCCAGAACCCGGAGGCCATCGGTGACGCCGTGGCCGCCGTCGAGCGCGCGGTCGGCGAGAGCGCCTGATGAGACGCGGCCGCCGCCTCGCGATCGACGTCGGGGACGCCCGGATCGGGGTCGCCTCGTGCGACCCCGACGGGGTGCTGGCCACGCCGGTGGAGACCGTGCCGGGACGCGACGTCCCGGCCGCCCACCGGCGGCTGAGGCAGCTCGTCGAGGAGTACGAACCGATCGAGGTCGTGGTCGGCCTCCCTCGCTCCCTCAACGGGGGCGAGGGGCCGGCGGCCGTCAAGGTCCGGGCGTTCGCCCAGGAGCTGGCTCGCGGCGTGGCACCCGTTCCGGTACGACTGGTCGACGAGAGGATGACCACAGTGACGGCCAGTCAGGGGCTGCGCGCTTCGGGCGTGAAGTCCAAGAAGGGCCGGTCTGTCATCGACCAGGCCGCGGCGATCGTCATCCTCCAGAACGCTCTGGAGGCCGAACGGGTATCGGGCAGTCCCCCGGGCGAGGGCGTCGAAGTGGTTGTCTGATCGCGATACGGTAACGTTCCGCGCGATGCGGCGGTGTTCGAACAGCGGCCGCACAAAGAAGAGGCGGACCGGTTGCCGTGCCCCCACGCGCGGAGCAGCCACCGCCTCGCGGCACACTATGGGGTTTCATGACTGAGTATGGCCGGGGCGCAGGCCACGAACCGTGGCATCCCGAGGACCCGTTGTACGGGGACCAGGGATGGCAGGGGCAGCAGGCCGCGGATGGCCGGCAGGGCCCGTACGGCGGTCAGCCGCAGCACTACCAGCATGAGCCGCAGCAGCAGCCGTACTACGACGGTGGACAGCACCAGCAGCAGCACCCCGGCTACCCGGACCAGCAGCACCAGCACCAGCAGCACCACGAGCAGCACCAGCAGTACAACGGCCAGCAGCAGTACGGCGACACCGGCGGCTGGGGCAACGGCCAGCAGCAGCACCAGAACCAGCAGCACCCCCAGCAGCACCAGAACCAGCAGCAACAGCACAACCAGCACCAGCAGCCGTACCAGCAGCAGGAACCCGTGCCGTACGGCATGAACCCGGCGAGCGACCCCTACGCGGGCCAGCAGCCCCCCTACGGCGCCGGCGAGGCCGACTACTACGCCGCGCCCGACGCCTACCCCCCGCCGCAGCCCCCGAACCAGCGCCGCGCCCCCGAGCCCGAGCCGGCGACCGAGTGGGACGCGGAGCAGGAGGCCCCGGAGGAGCACCCGTTCTTCACGGGCGCCGACGACGGTGACGAGCCCGACGAGCCGCGCGAGTCCCGGCGCGGCAGGGGCGGCGGCGACCGCCGGGGCGGCAAGCCCAAGAAGAAGAGCCGCAACGGCACGGCCTGCCTGTTCGTCGCGGTGGTCCTGGTCGGCGGCGTGGGCGGCCTCGGCTACTTCGGATACCAGTTCTACCAGGACCAGTTCGGGGCGCCCGAGGACTTCGCCGGCAGCGGCACGGGCTCCGTGGAGGTGGAGGTCCCCAAGGGCGCGGGGCTCGGCGAGATCGGCAGCATCCTCGCCCGCAAGGGCGTGGTCAAGAGCTCCGGGGCGTTCGTCTCGGCGGCGACGGCGAATCCCAAGAGCCAGGGGATCCAGCCCGGCGTCTACGCGATGAAGAAGGAGATGTCGGGCAAGGCCGCCGTAGAGCTCATGATCAACCCGTCGAACGTGAACGCGCTGATCGTGGCCGAGGGCCAGCGGAACCTGTCGATCTACGAGCAGATCGACAAGAAGCTGGAGCTGGAGCGGGGCACCACGGAGGACGTGGCCGAGAAGGAGTACAAGAACCTCGGGCTGCCCGCGTGGGCCGGCGACGACCCGGACATCAAGGACCCGCTGGAGGGCTTCCTCTACCCGTCGCGTTACGACATCGGCGGGAAGTCGACGCCGAAGTCGGTCCTCAAGGAAATGGTCACGCGGGCCAACGCGGCGTACGAGAAGCAGGACGTGGTGGGCTCCGCCCGCAAGCTGGGTCTCCAGTCGCCGATGGAACTGATCACGGTGGCGAGCCTCGTCCAGGTCGAGGGCAAGTACAAGCACGACTTCGACAAGGTGTCCCGGGTCGTCTACAACCGCCTCAAGCCCAACAACCTGGAGACGGTGGGGCGCCTGGAGTTCGACTCGACGATCAACTACATCAAGGCCGAGAGCAAGCTGGAGGTCGGAGCCGTCGACGACCTGCGGAAGATCCAGGACCCGTACAACACGTACAGCATCAAGGGCCTGCCGCCGGGCGCCATCAGCAACCCGGGCGCCGACGCCCTGCATTCGGCGATCAACCCGAAGCCCGGCCCGTGGTACTACTTCGTCTCGGTCACGGCGGACAAGACCCTCTTCGCGGTGACCAACGCGGAGCACGAGAAGAACCGCCGCGAGTACGAGGCAGAGCTGGAGAAGTCCGGACAGTGAGCACCACCACCCGACGCGCGGCCGTACTGGGGTCGCCCATCGCCCACTCGCTCTCCCCGGTGCTCCACCGGGCCGCGTACCGGGAACTCGGCCTCACCCACTGGTCGTACGACCGCTTCGAGGTGGACGAGGCCGGGCTCCCCCGCTTCTTCGCGGCGCTCGACCCGTCCTGGGCCGGCCTGTCGCTGACGATGCCGCTCAAGCGGGCCGTCATCCCGCTGCTCGACGAGATCAGCGACACGGCGGCCTCCGTCGAGGCCGTCAACACCGTCGTCTTCACCGAGGACGGGCGGCGCCTCGGCGACAACACCGACATCCCCGGCATGATCGCCGCACTGCGGGAGCGCGGCATCGAGAAGGTCGACTCCGCCGCGGTCCTCGGCGCCGGGGCGACCGCCTCGTCCGCCCTCGCCGCGCTGTCCCGCCTGTGCACGGGCCCGGTCACCGCGTACGTCCGCAGCTCCGCCCGCGCCGACGAGATGCGGCAGTGGGGCGCGCGGCTCGGAGTCGACGTACGCGTCGCGGACTGGGCGGACGCGGGCCGGGCGTTCGACGCGCCGCTCGTCGTCGCCACCACCCCGGCCGGCACGACCGACGCGCTCGCGCAGGCGGTGCCGGAGCGCCCGGGAACGCTGTTCGACGTGCTGTACGAGCCGTGGCCCACGGCCCTGGCCGCCGCCTGGTCCGCGCGCGGCGGCGCGGTCGTCGGCGGCCTCGACCTGCTCGTGCACCAGGCCGTCCTCCAGGTGCAGCAGCACACGGGCCGCTCCACCGCCCCGCTCCCCGTGATGCGGGCCGCCGGGGAACAGGCGCTCGCCGCCCACTAGGGTCTGCGGAGAACCGCAGGTCACCGGGTAGGGAGCGCTCGATCTTGAGCATGACGACGGAGCGGGTGCTGGCAGCGCCGGACCTGCTCAAACTGGTGCTGTACTTCCTGCCGGACTGGGTCCGCTTCGCGCTCGGCGCGGTCTGTCTGGCCCTGCTGGCGGCGTACGGCGTGGGCCGGCTGAGGCGCGCCCTGGCAGCGAGGCGGGCGCTTCCCGGGCGTCCCGCGAAGTGAGAAGGCCGTCCGTCTGATGGACCGGCGGCCGGGTCACGGGCCCGGTCGTGGGAGGATCAGGGGTGGCGGGCCAGGGCCGCGCACCCGGTCGCGCCGTCGCAGTTCCAGGCGCGAGCATGAGGAGCACCGTTGAGCAGGTTGCGCTGGCTGACCGCGGGGGAATCCCACGGCCCCGCACTCGTCGCGACGCTGGAGGGCCTTCCCTCCGGTGTCCCCGTCACCACGGAGATGGTGGCGGACGCGCTCGCCCGGCGGCGGCTCGGCTATGGGCGCGGCGCGCGGATGAAGTTCGAGAGGGACGAGGTCACGTTCCTCGGCGGCGTGCGGCACGGCCTGACCATGGGCGGCCCCGTCGCGATCATGGTGGGCAACACCGAGTGGCCCAAGTGGGAGCAGGTCATGTCGGCCGACCCCGTGGACACCGAGGAGCTGGCCAAGCTGGCGCGCAACGCGCCGCTGACCCGCCCGCGTCCGGGCCACGCGGACCTCGCCGGAATGCAGAAGTACGCGCTGGACGAGGCGCGGCCGGTACTGGAGCGCGCGAGCGCCCGCGAGACCGCCGCCCGCGTCGCGCTGGGCACCGTCGCACGGTCGTACCTGAAGGAGACCACCGGCGTCGAGATCGTGTCGCACGTCGTGGAGCTGGCCTCGGCCAAGGCGCCGTACGGCGTCCTGCCCGTGCCCGCCGACGAGGCGCGGCTCGACGAGGACCCGGTGCGCTGCCTGGACGCCGACGCGTCGAAGGCGATGGTCGCCGAGATCGACCAGGCCCACAAGGACGGCGACACGCTCGGCGGCGTCGTGGAGGTGCTGGCCTACGGCGTGCCCGTCGGCCTCGGCTCCTTCGTGCACTGGGACCGCCGGCTCGACGCGCGGCTTGCCGCCGCCCTGATGGGCATCCAGGCGATCAAGGGCGTCGAGGTCGGCGACGGCTTCGACCTGGCCCGGGTGCCCGGTTCCAAGGCGCACGACGAGATCGTGCCGACCGCCGAGGGCGTACGCCGCACCTCCGGGCGCGCCGGCGGCACGGAGGGCGGCATGTCCACCGGCGAGCTGCTGCGCGTACGGGCCGCGATGAAGCCCATCGCCACCGTGCCGCGCGCCCTCGCCACCATCGACACCGCCACCGGCGAGGTCGCGGCGGCGCACCACCAGCGCTCCGACGTGTGCGCCGTCCCGGCGGCCGGCATCGTGGCCGAGGCCATGGTCGCGCTGGTCCTCGCGGACGCCGTCGCGGAGAAGTTCGGCGGCGACAGCGTGGGCGAGACCCGGCGCAACGTCCAGAGCTACCTCGACAACCTGGTCGTCCGGTGAGCGAGTCGGGCGGCCCCCTGGTCGTACTGGTCGGCCCCATGGGCGTCGGCAAGTCCACCGTCGGCCTGCTGCTCGCCGAGCGCCTGGGCGTCGCGTACCGCGACACGGACGCCGACATCGTCGCGGCCGAGGGCCGGCCGATCTCCGAGATCTTCGTCGACGAGGGCGAGGCCCACTTCCGCGCCCTGGAGCAGCAGGCCGTACGGGCCGCCCTCGCCGAGCACCGCGGCGTACTCGCGCTCGGCGGCGGCGCGGTACTCGACGACGGGACGCGGGCGGCCCTGGCCGGGCTGCCCGTCGTCTACCTCTCCATGAACGTCACCGAGGCGATCAGGCGGGTCGGGCTGAACACGGCACGCCCGCTGCTGGCCGTCAATCCGCGCCAGCAGTGGAAGCAGCTGATGGAATCGCGCCGTCATCTGTACGCGGAGGTGGCCCACGCGGTGGTCGAGACCGACGACCGCACCCCCGAAGAGGTCGCCCAGGCGGTCCTCGACGCACTCGAATTGAAGGAAGCATGACGGAGCAGGCAGTCACCCGTATCCGGATCGGCGGCGGCGAGGGCGCGGAGCCCTACGAGGTGCTGGTCGGCCGGCAGCTGCTGGGCGAGCTCCCCGGGCTGATCGGCGGCCGTGCCCAGCGCGTCGCCGTCCTGCACCCGGAGGCGCTCGCCGGCACCGGCGAGGCGATCCGCGAGGACCTCGCGGCCCAGGGTTACGAAGCCATCGCGATCCAGCTGCCGAACGCCGAGGAGTCCAAGACCGTCGAGGTGGCGGCGTACTGCTGGAAGGCGCTCGGGCAGACCAACTTCACGCGCACGGACGTCATCGTCGGCGTGGGCGGGGGAGCGACCACCGACGTGGCCGGCTTCGTCGCCGCCACCTGGCTGCGCGGGGTGCGCTGGATCGCCGTGCCGACGACCGTGCTCGGCATGGTCGACGCGGCCGTCGGCGGCAAGACGGGCATCAACACCGCCGAGGGCAAGAACCTCGTCGGCGCCTTCCACCCGCCCGCCGGTGTGCTCTGCGACTTGGCGGCGCTGGACTCGCTGCCGGTCAACGACTACATCAGCGGTCTCGCCGAGATCATCAAGGCGGGCTTCATCGCCGACCCGGTGATCCTCGACCTGATCGAGGAGGACCCGGCGGCGGCCCGTACGCCCGAGGGCCCCCGCACGGCCGAGCTGATCGAGCGCGCCATCCGGGTCAAGGCCGACGTGGTGTCGAGCGACCTGAGGGAATCCGGGCTGCGCGAGATCCTCAACTACGGCCACACACTGGCGCACGCCATCGAGAAGAACGAGCGCTACAACTGGCGGCACGGCGCCGCCGTCTCCATCGGCATGGTCTTCGCCGCCGAGCTGGGCCGTCTCGCGGGCCGGCTCGACGACGAGACCGCCGACCGCCACCGCACGGTGCTGGAGTCGGTCGGGCTGCCGCTCGCCTACCGGGGTGACCAGTGGCCCAAGCTGCTGGAGACCATGAAGGTCGACAAGAAGTCGCGCGGGAACCTGCTGCGCTTCATCGTCCTGGACGGGCTCGCCAAGCCGACCGTCCTCGAAGGCCCCGACCCGGCGGTGCTGCTCGCCGCGTACGGCGAGGTGTCCAAGTGACACCGGCGGCGCGCCGGGTGCTCGTGCTCAACGGGCCCAACCTCGGCAGGCTCGGATCGCGCGAGCCCGACGTGTACGGCGCGACGTCGTACGCCGGGCTTGTCGCGGAGTGCGCACGGCTCGGCAAGGAGCTCGGCTTCGACGTCGAGGTGCGGGAGACCAACGACGAGGGCGAACTGATCCGCTGGCTCCACGAGGCCGCCGACGGGTCGATTCCGGTCGTTCTCAACCCGGGCGCCTTCACGCACTACTCGTACGGGATGCGGGACGCGGCGGCCCAGCGGACCGCGCCGCTCGTCGAGGTGCACATCTCCAACCCGTACACGCGTGAGCAGTTCCGCCACACCTCGGTGGTCGCCTCGGTGGCCAGCGGTACGGTCGCCGGATTCGGCATCGGCTCCTACCGGCTCGCCC
>NZ_JBSGYQ010000103.1:0-16277 GCF_053610585.1 Streptomyces sp. NPDC054887
GCGCACATCCCGTGCGCCGGGCCCTTCGCCGTGACCGGTCGGCGGTACGGGCGAGGCAGTCGGGCCGGGGCGCGTCAGGCCCGGAGGCCCCGGCCCGGTCAGCCGCGGGCTGCCGCGAGCTCCTTGGCGGCCTCGCTCAGGTCCTTGGCGGTGTCGATGGCCCGCCAGTACGCCCCCTGCGGCAGCGGGAAGCCCGCCAGACGGCGTTCTCGCGCCAGCCGGGGGAACGTGGTGCGTTCGTGGTCGCCCAGGTCCGGGAGAAGCTCTCTGAAGGCCGCTGAGAAGACGTACACGCCCGCGTTGATCAGGTAGGGCGACGGGGGCGACTCGATGAAGTCCGTGATGTGGCCGAAGGTGTCCGTCTCGACGGCGCCCCACGGGATCCGGGGGCGGGCCAGGGCCAGGGTCGCGGCCGCGTCGCGCTCGGCGTGGAAGGCGGCCATCTCCCGGAGGGAGAAGCGCGTCCAGATGTCCCCGTTGGTCGCGTACCAGGGGCTGGCGGGGTCCGGGAGGTGCGCGGCGGCGTACTTGAGGCCGCCGCCGCGGCCCAGCGGCTCGCTCTCCACCACGGTGGTGACGCGCAGCGGCAGGTCGGCGGTCTCCAGCCACTCCTGGAGCACGCCGGCGAGATGGCCGCAGGAGACGACGGCGTCGGTCACGCCCTCGGCCGCGAGCCAGGAAAGCTGATGGCCGATGATCGGGGTCCCGGTTCCCGGGATCTCGACCATCGGCTTGGGGCGGTCGTCGGTGTACGGGCGCAGTCGCGAGCCCTGGCCGCCTGCCAGGACCACGGCCTGCGTCGGATACGTCGTCGTACGGGTCATACGGGGCACGATATGCGGCAGGACGCCGTCGGCCCCCGATCAGCCGGTCTGCTGGGCGACGCCCGAGGCGAAGGACGTGTCGCAGACGGGCCGGGAGAACGACTGCGCCTGCGTCGGACCGTACTGCTTCACCGCGGCGCGGCCGAGCGCGCGGGCGATGGACATGCAGTGCTGGGCGAGCGAGGGCCGGCGCTCGACCTCGCGCTGGAGGTGCGTGAGCGCGACGCCCGGGTCCTTCTCCTGGAGCTCCAGAAGGAGCTTGTCGCGCAGAATGTCCTGCGGAGCGCGGGACTTGGCGCGTACGTTTACCTTCTCGGATGACGCGGTCAGGACCTGCGCCTCGGGTCCGCTGGTGGTGGACCACGGGACGTTGGCCACCGCCAGGGTCCCGGAGAGCACCAGGACGACGGGCAGGACGAGAGCGAGACTGCGGCCGATTCGGCGGGCTGTGTGGGTCACGCGAGTGAGCGTAGCGGCCAGTAATGATTTGGCGACATTTAGTCACCCTTGCGGGGGATGGTTCGATGTCATTTTTCGAATTGGGTGTTGACGAACAGAGTTCGAAATGACCGTTCTGCCGGGGTATTTGTCGACACCCCGCGCCTCTGCCGAAACATGCGAAGGGCCCCGCGCCGAGGCGCGGGGCCCTTCGTTCGTCCCGGTTCCGGTGCCGGCGTCAGTCGCTGAGGCGCTCGCCGGTGGAGGTGGAGAAGACGTGCGTCTCGCCGGCGCGCGGCACGACGTGCAGCTCGCTGCCCTTGTCCGGCACGGCGCGGCCGTTCACGCGGACCACCAGCTCCTGGTGCCCGCCGCCGACCTGCGCGCTGCCGTACACGTAGCCGTCGGCGCCGAGCTCCTCGACGACGTTGACGGTGACGGCCAGACCGGCCGGCGCGTCGTCGGCGGTCTTGGTGAGCGAGGCCGCGGCGGCGGCGTTCTGCTCGACGATGTCGAAGTGCTCGGGGCGGACGCCGACGGTGACGGTCGTGTCGCCGCGGTCGGCGGCGGCGGAGAGCGCCTCGCGGGAGATCGGGACGACGCTGTTGCCGAACTTCACGCCGCCGTCCGTGATCGGGACCTCGACGAGGTTCATGGCGGGCGAGCCGATGAAGCCGGCGACGAAGAGGTTCGCGGGGCGGTCGTACATGTTGCGGGGCGAGTCGACCTGCTGGAGCAGGCCGTCTTTCAGTACGGCGACCCGGTCGCCCATCGTCATGGCCTCGACCTGGTCGTGCGTGACGTACACGGTGGTGATGCCGAGACGGCGCTGGAGCGACGCGATCTGCGTACGGGTCGAGACGCGGAGCTTGGCGTCGAGGTTCGACAGCGGCTCGTCCATGAGGAAGACCTGCGGCTCGCGCACGATGGCGCGGCCCATGGCGACCCGCTGGCGCTGGCCGCCGGACAGGGCCTTGGGCTTGCGGTCCAGGTACTCGGTGAGGTCGAGGATCTTCGCGGCCTCTTCGACCTTCTTGCGGATTTCGCTCTTGTTCACGCCGGCGATCTTCAGGGCGAAGCCCATGTTGTCGGCGACGGACATGTGCGGGTACAGCGCGTAGTTCTGGAACACCATGGCGATGTCCCGGTCCTTCGGCGGCAGGTGCGTGACGTCGCGCTCACCGATGCGGATGGCGCCGCCGTTGACGTCCTCGAGACCCGCGAGCATGCGCAGGGAGGTCGACTTGCCGCAGCCGGAGGGTCCGACGAGGACGAGGAACTCGCCGTCCTCGATCTCGATGTCGAGCTGGTCGACGGCGGGCTTGGTGGAGCCCGGGTAGATCCGGGTCGCCTTGTCGAACGTGACAGTGGCCATGGTGATGTTCTCCTTCACCGGCAGGAACGTGCCGGACGATCCGAGTAAGGGAGTGGTGTAGTCCACAGCTGTGGACCTGCCGTGACGGTACCTGGCGGAAACGGTTCTGTCAGTAGCCGGGGGCTGATCGAATTCCCGGCGGGCACCGGATCCGGTTTGGTTACACTGCTCCGGTACGCCTCCTTAGCTCAGCTGGCCAGAGCAACGCACTTGTAATGCGTAGGTCGTCGGTTCGAATCCGACAGGGGGCTCCACGGCCCAGGTCGCAGCACATGCGACCTGGGCTTTTCTGGTTGCCGTCCAGGGGGCGGCCCGTCGGGGCCGCCCGGTTCAGTGGCGGCCGGCGATGCGGTCGGCGCAGCGGGCGACCGGGTCCGTTTCGGCCGTACGGCCCGACGCCTCCCGGCGGTCCGCCGTGCGGTAGGCGGCGTACATGGTCTGGACGCCGAGCCAGCGGAAGGGCTCGGGCTCCCACTTGCGGACCTTGTGGTTGACCCAGGGGAGCGTGGTGAGGTCGGTGGGGCCGCCCTGGCCTGAGTCCTGCTGGATCAGGTCGCGCAGGGTGCGGGCGGCGAGGTTCGTCGTGGCCACGCCGCTGCCGACGTAGCCGCCCGCCCAGCCAATGCCCGTGGAGCGGTCGAGGGCGACGGTCGAGCACCAGTCGCGGGGTACGCCCAGGACGCCGGACCAGGCGTGGGCGATGGGGACGCCTGCGGCGGTGGGGAAGAAGCGGACGAGGATCTCGCGCAGGGCCTCGATGGTGGCGGGCCGGGTGCGGCCGTCATCGTCGATGCGCGAGCCGTAGCGGTACGGGACGCCGCGGCCGCCGAGTGCGATGCGGTCGTCGGCGGTGCGCTGGGCGTACATGTAGGCGTGGGCCGTGTCGCCGAGGGTCTCGCGGCCGTCCCAGCCGATGCTCTCCCAGACCGAGGCGGGCAGGGGGTCGGTGACGATCATCGAGGAGTTCATGGGCAGCCAGGTGCGGCGCTGGCCCTTGAGTCCGGCGGTGAAGCCCTCGGTGCAGCGCAGGATGTACGGGGCGCGGACCGTGCCGTAGGGCGTGACGGCGTGCTTGGGCTTGATCTCCGTGACGGGCGTCGACTCGTGGATGGTCACTCCGAGCTTCTCGACCGCCGCCGCCAGGCCCTTGAGGAGCTTGACGGGGTGCAGGCGGGCGCCGTGCGGGGTCCAGGTGGAGCCGACGGCGCCGGTCACGCGGACGCGCTCGCCGGTCTCACGGGCGCCGTGCAGAGTGCGTTCCTTCTCGCCGAACGCGATCCCGGCGGCGTGGAAGTGCTTGAGGCGAGCCAGTTGGGCCGGGGTGCGGGCGACTTCCAGTACGCCGCCGTGGTGGATGTCGGCGTCGATGTTCTCGGCGGCGGCGGTGCTGATGACCTCGGTGACGGTGTCGTTCATGGCCTGCTGGAGGCGGACGGCGGCGTCGTGGCCGTGCAGCTTGGCGTAGCGGTCGCGGCCGGCGATGCCGTTGTAGAGCCAGCCGCCGTTGCGGCCGGAGGCGCCGTAGCCGCAGAACTTCGCTTCCAGGACGGTGATGTTGAGGAAGGGGACGGCCTTCTTCAGGTAGTACGCCGTCCACAGGCCGGTGTAGCCGCCGCCGACGATGCAGACGTCGGCCGTCGTGTCGCCGGGCAGCGGCTCACGGGGGTCGGGTATGCCTTCGTTCGCGTACCAGTAGGAGATGCCGCCGTTGACGGTGCTCATGATGCCCCTGCGTTCGTTTCGCTGCTGCTCGGTGGTGGTGGCCGGACGGTAGCGGGCGGGGGTGGTGTGCGGCAACGGCGGGGTGGGGGTGCGGTGGTGGGGGGCCGGTGGAGGCCGTGGGGGCATTGCCTACGCTGCGGGGATGATTCGTATCGCCACGCCTGCCGATGTCCCCGTCATCCACGAGATGGTCCGCGAACTCGCGGAGTACGAGAAGGCCGCGCACGAGGTGCGCGCCACGCCGGAGCAGTTGCGCGAGGCGCTGTTCGGTGAACGTCCGGCGGCGTACGCGCACATCGCGGAGAACGAGGAGGGCGAGCCGGTCGGGTTCGCGCTGTGGTTCCTGAACTTCTCGACGTGGCGCGGGGTGCACGGCATCTACCTGGAGGACCTGTACGTGCGGCCGTCGCAGCGGGGCGGCGGGCACGGCAGGGCGCTGTTGTCGGAGCTGGCGGGGATCTGTGTGCAGCGGGGGTACGAGCGCCTGGAGTGGTCCGTACTGGACTGGAACGAACCCGCCATCGCGTTCTACCACTCGCTCGGAGCGGTGCCGATGTCGGAGTGGACGGTGAACCGGCTGACGGACGAGGCGCTGGTGCGCTTGGGGTCGGGGGAGTAGGCCGCGCGTCCCGGCCGTCCTTCACGGGGTGACGGACGGCCGGTCGTACGCGGGCTCCGGCTGCTACTGGAGCATGCCTTCGACGACGGTGGCGTCCGCCGCCGTGATGCCCGTCGTGGTGATGCCGGACGCCGTGCCGGGGAGGCGCAGCGAGTCGGCCGCGATGCCGATGGCGTACAGGTCGGCGTATCCGTCGCGGTCGGTGTCGCGCAGGCGGACGGTGTCGCCGAAGTTGTCGTTCCACGCCACGTCGCCGGGTACGCCGGCGGTGTCGCGGGCGATCCACTGGGAGCCGGTGCCGGTGATGCCGCTCGCGCCGCCCTTCAGCACGTGTACGCCTCCGGCGTCCGCGTGGTCGCCCAGCTTCTCGCCGGGGACGCCGATCGCGAGGTCCTTGTAGCCGTCGCGGTCGATGTCGGCGGCCGAGACGGAACTGCCGAAGCGGTCGCCGGTCTCGGGGGTGCCGGAGACGCCGGTGGTCGCCTGGGTGATGCGGGCGGTGGTGGCGGGGCCGGTGGACGAGCCGTACCAGAGCGACACGCTGCCCTTGTCGCCGCCGTACATCTGCGTGCCGGCCGCGAAGTCGCCGTAGCCGTCCTTGTTGAAGTCCGCGATGACGCCCGGGCGGGGGTCGCCGTAGTGGGTCACCAGGCGCAGGGTCCTGCCCGAAGCCGGCGTGGAGCCGCCCTTGACGAACCAGGCGTCGGTGCCGAAGTCGACGTTGTTGAGACCGGTGACCACCAGGTCGGTGCTGGAGTCGCCGTTCATCCTGCCGGCGGTCAGGAACCGGGCGGAGAAACCCGACTTGGCGAGGGCGGACACGGTGCCGGCCACGCCCGAGCGGGTGAGGGCGCCGCGGTAGACGTAGGTCTTGCCGGCGCTGGTGGCGGCGAGGTCCTTCTTGCCGTCGCCGTTGAAGTCTCCGGCGGCCAGGCCCACGCCGAAGCGGCCGTCGGCGACCTTCGCGCCCATGTTGGGGATGCTGGTGCCTCCGTCGAGGCCGGCCGCGCTGCCCCACAGGACGGTGACGGCGCCCTGGTCCTCGCGCCCGTCGACGTCCTCCCCGTACGTGTTGACCGCCAGGTCGGCGTAACCGTCGGCGTTGAAGTCGGCGGCGGCCCGCGTGTCGCCGAACATGTCGTCGGTCTCGTCCGTGCCGGGGACGCCGGGGCTCGACTGGGTGATGAGCTGGGTGCGGGTGCCGGGACCGGCCGCGGTGCCGAAGGTGATGAGGACGCCGCCGCCGTTGTTCGCGCGGAACGTGTAGGTGGCGTAGTCGCGGTAGCCGTCACCGTTGAAGTCGTCGGCGTACTTGGCGGCGGCAGCCGACGCGGGGGCGGCCGTGACGACCGGGACGACGGACGCCACGAGAAGTGCCGCGCCGACGGCATGGCGCATGCGCATGAATGTCTCCTGAGGTTCTTTCGACCGCCCGTCCGCCGGGAGTGGTCCGCGGGGCGCGAGGCGGTGCACGAACTGGAGACGGCCGACGGGGGCCCGGGGTTGTACGGCGGTCCTCGCGGGATGCGGCGGCGGGGCGTGCGCTCCGGATGTTCTCCAGGTGCTCTTCGATTCCCCTTGCGTGGAGAACCAGCGTTCTCGTACGGTTGCGGCACACCGTGAGAACGATCGTTCTCCCGGTTCTGAGCCATCTCCTGGGGGCAGTTGTGTCTGTGTTCGGTACGCGGCACCGCACCGTCGAGGTCGACGGACTCGAAGTCTTCTACCGCGAGGCGGGCGACCCGTCCCGGCCCACCCTCGTGCTCCTGCACGGCTTTCCGTCGAGTTCGCACATGTACCGGGGTCTGCTGGCCGAACTCGCCGACGAGTTCCACCTCGTCGCCCCCGACCACATCGGCTTCGGCCACTCGGCGGCGCCGGGCGCCGACGCGTTCCCGTACAGCTTCGACAGGCTGACCGAGGTCACGCTCGCGCTGCTCGACAAGCTCGGCATCGGCAGGTTCGCGCTCTACCTCCACGACTACGGGGCGCCGATCGGCCTGCGCATCGCCGGCCGGGACCCGGGGCGGGTCACCGCGCTGATCAGCCAGAGCGGCAACGCGTACACGGAGGGCTTCACGCCCTTCTGGGACGTGCTGTTCGCGCACGCCAAGGACCGCGCGGCGCACGAGCCCGCCGTGCGCGAGCTGCTGACCGCCGGGGCGACGCGATGGCAGTACGAGCACGGGGTGCCGGCGGACCGCCTCGGCCGGATCGCTCCCGAGACGTGGACGCTGGACCAGGCCGGACTCGACCGGCCGGGGAACAAGGAGATCCAGCTCCAGCTCTTCTGGGACTACCAGTTCAACATCGACCACTACCCGGCCTTCCAGGAGTACTTCCGCACCCACCGCCCGCCGGCCCTCGTCGCCTGGGGCCGCAACGACGAGATCTTCGGGGCGGCGGGCGCGGAGGCGTTCGCCAGGGACCTGCCGGACGCCCGGATCCACCTGCTCGAAGCGGGGCACTTCGCCCTGGAGACGCACGGGGACGAAATCGCCGCGCTGGTAAGGGAGTTCCTGCGCGGGGTGGGACAGGGAGAAGCGCGTTCTACGGTATGAGGACGACCTTGCCCATCGTGCCGCGTGTCTCCAGGGCCAAGTGGGCCGCCGCCGCTTCGGACAGGGGGTAGCGCTGCACCGCCGGGGTCAGGCGGCCGGCGGCCGCCTCGGCCAGGGCGTGGTTCTCCAGAGTGCGTACGGGGTTGGGGCCGCCGGCCCTGGCGAGCATCGCCGGGCCGAGTACGCCCTCGGAGGTGATGCCGCGCTCGGCCAGTTCCTCGTCGGTGAACGTCAGCGGGGAGCCGTCGCGCAGGCCGTCCGACGACCAGCCGAAGACGAGGTGCCGGCCGCCCCTGCCGAGGAGGTCGACGGCCGCGCGGCCGGTGTCGCCGCCGACCGAGTCGAAGACGACGGTGGCCGCGCCGTCGCCCAGGAACGCGCGTACCCGCTGCGGCCAGTCCGGCCGCGTGTAGTCGACGGCCAGGTCCGCGCCGTTCTCCCGCACGCGGGCGACCTTGGCGGGGCCGCCGGCCAGACCGACGACGGTGCCTCCGGCGTTCTTCACGTACTGCACGAGGAGCGTGCCGATGCCACCGGCGGCGGCCGGGACGACGGCCACGGTGTCGGCCGACACCTCGGTGAACTGGAGGATGCCCATGGTGGTGCGGCCCGTGCCGATCATGGCGACGGCCTGCGCCTCGTCGAGGTTGCCCGGAATCTCCTGGAGGCGCTCCGCGTCGGTGACCGCGAGTTCGGCGTATCCCCCGGGGTGCATGCCGAGGTGCACGACGACGCGTTTGCCGAGCCACGACGGGTCGGTCCCCTCACCCAGCGTATCGACCGTGCCGGCGACCTCGCGGCCGGGGATCGTGGGCATCTCGGCCGGAGCCGGGAAGGGGCCCGTCATGCCCTCGCGCAGGGCGGTGTCGAGGAGGTGCACACCGGCCGCCGCCACGGCGACGCGGACCTGGCCGGGGCCGGGGACGGGGTCCTCGGTCCGCTCGTACGTGAGGTTCTCGGCGGGGCCGAAGGCGTGGAGGCGGACGGCGTGCATGGCGGGCTCCTGTGTCGTCGTCGGGGGTTCCTGAGCTGCGACCGGGCCCAGGCTCCTGCCTCAAGCGCGGTTGAGGTCAAGCCCGTCACGGCCCGTCGGTCCGCCGCGTCCGGCGTGTGCTGTGCCGCGGGTGGTCGTCGTGGTCCGCAGTGCCAGGGTCGCCGCCTCCAGGGCGCTGTTGAACGACACCTCGGCCAGCAGGCCCGGCGCCGCGACCTGGTCGCCCGCGAGGAACACACCGCCGCCCCGGTTGACCGCGGGTCGGTCGCGCCAGGTGGTGCCCGGCCGGTCGAGCGCGCCCGTACGGCCCGCGGCCATGGCCTCCCGCCGCCAGGTGGTGCGCTCACGCCAGCCGGAGAAGCCGAGGTCGAGCAGACGCTCGGCGCGTGCGACGCCGTCCGCGCGGGACTCGCCGGGGGCAAGGGGGAACTGGCTCTGGATGAGCTGTTCTCCTGCGGGGGCGAGCGAGGGGTCCTGGACGGTGAACCGTTCGATCCAGCCGGGCGATTCCAGGTCGGACACGACGAACGGGTCGCCCCTGCGCGTCCTGACGGCCAGATCGAGCAGGACCGTACGTCCGCTCTCCCAGACCAGCGTGTCGTCGCCCAGCAGCCGCCGGGCCGCCTGCAGCGACGTGGCGACGATCACCGGACCGCCGGCCTCCGGAAGGGCGGTGATCCGCTCGGTGGTCTCGATCCGTACGCCGAGGTTCCAGGCCCGCGCCGCCATGCGGTCGATGACGGACGCCCAGCCGCCGCGCGGGTAGCGCGCCTCCGGCGGGACCGCGACGAGGCGGCGCAGCCGCTCCTGGACGAAGCGGGCGGAGAGGGAGCCGGGGTCGTGGTGGAAGAACGCGACGCCGGTGAAGTGCGCCGCCGCGCGGGCGTCCGCCTCGCCCACCTCGCCGGTGGCCCAGGTCAGGAAGTCGGCGTCCACGGGAGCCTTCGCGGGCGAACGGAGGGCGAGCTTCAGCAGCCCGAGCGGCGGGGTGCGGCGCAGGGCGCCGCCCCGGTGGAAGCGGAAGCGGGCGCCTTCGACCAGGGGCACGGTCGCGACGGGGCCGAGCAGGTCGCGCCGCTTGAGCCACGACCAGAGCGGGCCGCCGCTGTAGAGGGCGTGCGGGCCCTCGTTGGTCCTGTACGGGCCCTCGGCGGTGCGGGCCCGGCCGCCGAGGGTGTGGTGTGCCTCGTACAGGGTCACCGCGCTGCCGGACTCGGCCGCCGTCACGGCCGCGGTCAGGCCGGCGATACCGCCGCCGATGACAGTGATGTGGTGCCGCATCTTCCGGTCTCCTTGCCGTCGTGGATCGCTGTCACAGGGGTGACGGACGGCGGGGTCCCGGATGTGACATCAGGGCGCGGACGACGGCCGGGGGATTGTCAGTGGGGTGGTCCAGCATGGGGGCATGGCACGGAACACGAACACCGCGAGTACGAGGCAGACCCGGGCCGTCCGCCCCGTCCGGCGCCCGCAGGTGCGGCTGCCGCCGCTAACGCCGTTCGGCGCCGGTGAGCTGCTGGAAGCCGAGGGCGACTACGACGGTCTGGAGTTCCGCGACCTTGACCTGAGCGCCCACGAGGCGCGCGGCGCGCGCTTCCTGGACTGCGGGCTGTACGGAGTGGCGCTCGACGAGACGCGGCTGGGCCGGGCGCGCTTCATCGACTCGGTGCTGGACGGGGTGCGGGGCGTGGGCGCCGATCTGGCCGAGGCGGCGCTGCGCGACGTGGAGGTGGTCGACGCCCGCCTGGGCAGGGTCCAGCTGCACGCGTCGTCCTGGGAGCGGGTGCTGGTGCGCGGCGGGAAGATCGACTACCTGAACCTGCGCCGGGCCCGCCTGAAGGACGTGGTCTTCGAGGGGTGCGTACTGGTCGAGCCCGACTTCGGCGGGGCGCGCCTGGAGCGGGTGGAGTTCCGCGACTGCGTGCTGCGGCGGGTGGACTTCGACGCGGTCTCGATGACGGACGTGGACCTGCGCACGGTCGCGGAGCTGGACGTCGCGCGGGGCGTGGACCGGCTGGCTGGCTCGGTGATCAGCCCCTCCCAGCTGCTGGAACTGGCGCCGGCGTTCGCGGCGCAGATCGGGGTGCGGGTGGAGAGCGCGGGGGATTAAGGGGGGCGGGGGAGAAGGGCTCGGAGCGTGGGGGAGGTGGCTCGGGAGCGCGGGGGAGGGGGCGAGCGGTACGCCTGTGCGGGCGTGCGAGGACTCCCGCGGGCGCGGGCGGGCGTGCCCGGGGACTCCCCGGGCGCGGCGGGGATTGGTGACTAGGCGGGCATGCGGGGGAAGCGGGCCTGGAGGTCCCAGATCGCCGGGTTGTCGGCGAGCCCGTCGTGCATGTCGGTGAGGTCCGCGATGAGGTCGTGCAGGAAGTCGCGGGCCTCGCGGCGCAGCAGCCGGTGGCTGAAGGTGATCGGCGGCTCCTCCACGGGCATCCAGTCGGCCGCGATGTCGACCCAGCCGAAGCGGCGCTCGAAGAGCATCCGGTCCGTCGACTCGGTGAAGTCCAGCTCCGCGAACTGCGGCTTCGCGGAGCGGCTGCCGCGCGGGTCCTGGTCGAGCTGCTCCACGATGTCGCACAGCGCCCACGCGAAGTCGAGCACCGGGACCCATCCCCAGGCTGTGGACACCTCCCGGTCCGCCTTGGTGTCCGCGAGATACACGTCCCCGCAGAACAGGTCGTGCCGCAGATCGTGGACGCCGGCGCGCCGGTAGTCGGTCTGCGGGGGGTCCGGGAAGCGGCGGGAGAGGGAGTAGCCGATGTCGAGCACGTAGTCGATGGTGTCACGGCCGGGAGGGCCGCCCGCACGTTCGAGTGAACGCCGACGGGGTGCGCGGCGGGCGGGGGAGGGCGTACGGGCGGGCGGGGGCCTGCGCACGGGCGGTTGGGCCTTCGTACGGTGAGGGGAAGTCCGTACGAGCGGGCGGGGACGTCCGTACGGGCGGGCGGGGATCTCCGTACCGGCGGGCGGGGATCTCCGTACGAAGGCGGGGTGGCCTGCATACCGGGGCACAGGTCAGGACAGCAGGCGCTGTTCCTTCGCCACCGCCACCGCGCCCGACCTCGTGTCCACGCCCAGCTTGGCGTAGATGCGGCCCAGGTGGGTCTTCACCGTCGCCTCGCTGATGAACAGCGCGCGGGCGATCTCCCGGTTGCCCAGCCCCTGCGCGAGCTGCCCCAGGATGTCGGTCTCCCGTTCCGTGAGCGCTGGGCGGGCCGCGCCCCGCATGCGGTCCATGACCCGGCTGGCGACGGGCGCGGACAGCGTCGTACGTCCCTGGGCGGCCGAACGGATCGCGGAGAAGAGCTCCTCCGGGCGCTCGGCCTTGAGCAGATAGCCCGTCGCCCCGGCCTCGATCGCCCGCGTGATGTCCGCGTCCGTGTCGTACGTGGTGAGGACCAGCACATGCACCCCGGTCGGGGCGATGCGGCGGGTGGCCTCCACGCCGTCGATGCCCGCGCCCAGCTGGAGGTCCATCAGCACCACGTCCGGGCCGAGCTTCGCCGCAAGCGCCACCGCCTCCTCGCCGCTGCCGGCCTCCCCGACGACCTCGATGTCCGGTTCGCTGCCCAGCAGGGCGAGCAGGCCGGCGCGCACGACCGCGTGGTCGTCGCAGAGCAGGATCCGTACCGGACTCATGAAGGGGGCTCCAGGGGGATCGCGGCGGAGAGCACGGTGCCCTCGCCGGGGGCCGACTCGATCGTGAGGGTGCCGCCGAGCTGGCGCACCCGGGCGCGGATCGCGGGCAGGCCGTGGCCGCGTACGCCGGAAGGGGCCGACGGCACGTCGTCGGGGCCGAAGCCCGTGCCGTCGTCGGCGATGTCCAGCACCACCTGGTCGCCCAGATAGGTGAGCGTCAGGGCGGCCGCCCGCGCGTGCGCGTGCTCGCGTACGTTCGCCAGCGCTCCCTGCGCGATCCGCAGCAGCGCCGACTGGACCCGGTCCGGCAGGCCGCCCGCAGGAGCCCCGTCCACCCGGAACGCCGCCGACTCCCGCGCGGCGAGCATCCGGAGCGCCTCCTCCAGGCTGCCGCCCTCGGCCAGGTCGGCGGGGGCCAGGTCGTGGACGAAGCGGCGCGCCTCCGCGAGGTTGCGTTCCGCGATGGACTCGGCCGTACGTACATGGCGGCGGGCCGTCCCCAGGTCCGCGTCCCACTGCCGCTCCGCCGCCTGGAGCAGCATCTGCTGGCTGGACAGCCCCTGCGCCAGCGTGTCGTGGATCTCCATGGACAGCCGCTGGCGCTCGGCGAGCGTGCCCTCGCGCCGCTCGGTCGCGGCCAGCTCGCGGCGCGTACGGATCAGATCGTCGATCAGCGCCCGCTGCCGCGCGGCCTGCCGCTGCATGTGGAGGAAGACGGCCGTCGCGACCGCTGCCACGGCAGGCGGGGCCAGCACTAGGTTGGGGTCGAAGCCGCCGCGCGAGAGCTGGAGCTGCGCGGCGACGACGAACGTGGTGAGCACCCCCACCAGGACGAGCGCCGCGCGGGACGGAAGCGTGCGCAGCCCGGTGTAGAAGAGCGGCACCGCGCACCACGCGAAGCTCGGCGCGAGAACCACGAGCACCATCCAGACGGCCACGACCCCGCCCAGCCAGACCAGCCGCCGGGGCGCCGGGCGGGCCGCCGCGGGGGCGGCGGGACCGAGCACCGGTCCGAGCACCGGGCCGAGTACGTACAGCAGCGCAAGCGTGATGCTCAGCGCGATGATCCACGGGGTGCGGACCTCGCCGGGGTGCCGCAGCAGGAACCGGGTGAGCGAGGCGCCGAGCAGCAGGAAGAACGCTACGTGCATCACGGGGGCGAGCCAGCGCGCGTCAGGATCCGGCTGCCGGGACCGCTCCCGCGCGCCGCTTTCGCCGCCCTCACCGCCCTGGGCCTGCGCTTGGTCGTGCTCCTGGCCCTGCTCCCGTTCCTGGTCCCGCTCCTGGTCTCTTTCCCGATCCCGTTCCTGGTCCCGCTCCTGTGGCACCGTTCGCCCGTCCTCCTGGTCTGGTCCTGCCGCACTGCCGCACTGCCGCACGGTTCACTCCGCGCCGACCTGCGCATACGTCCCCATGGTGACCCGGTGGGACCAGGGCCGCATCAACCGATCGGCTGACGGGAAGGTCGGCCGACCCGCACGCCTTACCGAGCCGGTACGCCGACGCCACGGGCCCGTAAACGGCCGGAGGATCGATGACAGAGCCGAACGGACGCGGCACACGACCGAAGCCCGTCCCGCGCTCGACGACCCGAACTCCGGAACTTCCGAACTCCGGAACTCCGGAACTCCGGAACTCCGGCTCCGAGCCCGAACTCCCGATCTCCCGAACTCGGCAACAACTTCCCAGGAGTACCGCCATGCAGAAGCTCTCGTTCCGCACCCGCGTCCTCACCGGCGCCGTCGCCGCAGCGGCCCTCAGCGCCGGCACGTTCGGCGCACTGTCCGCCAATGCCACCGAGCCCGCCGCCGCCCCGGCGGTCGCCGCCAAGGCCGACCCGGCGAACAAGGACCTCCAGCAGACCACCCACCTGACCGTCGCCGCCGCGACCGAGGCCGCGCAGGCCGCCCTGGACGCCGCCGAGAACGAGAACCAGCGCATCACCGTCGCCGTGGTCGATCGCAACGGCAACACGATCGTCACGCTGCGCGGCGACGGCGCCGGTCCGCAGTCGTACGAGTCCGCCGAGCGCAAGGCGTTCACCGCCGTTTCCTGGAACGCGCCCACCTCCGAGCTGGCCAAGCGCCTGGCCCAGGCCCCGAACCTGAAGGACATCCCCGGCACGCTGTTCCTCGGCGGCGGCACCCCTGTGCAGGTCAAGGGCGCTCCGATCGCGGGCATCGGTGTGGCCGGGGCGCCGAGTGGCGACCTGGACGAGAAGTTCGCACAGGCCGGCGTCGCAGCGCTGGGCAAGTAGGGCGGACGGGGGCGGGCCGGGTCCCGCGCGGGACTGCCTCCCGGCTCCCGGCTCCCGGCCCCCGGGGGCCGGGAGCCGTCCGACTGTCGGGCGGCGCGCGAGACGGGAAGCTGGCCGGGGCACGAGATGGGGTGTCGTCCGTACGCTGGACGCGACGCCGGGTGGGCGGCACATTCCGTGCATAGGATCATCTGTGTGGACCAAAGGACTCGCGCACGCCGCACTGTTCCCACCGTCGCGGTCACCGCTGCCGTCGCCACGTTGCTCGTACTCACGTCGGCGTCGTGCACGAGCCTCGGCGGGATCGGCGGTGTGCGGGGGACGCCGGGCGCCTCGGGCGTGCGCGACCCGTACTTCCCGAGGCTCGGCAACGGCGGATACGACGTACAGCACTACGCCCTGACCCTCGACTACACCCCGCACCGCACCACCGGCGAGGACCGCACGGACCGCACCGCCGGTCGGGGGCGCGTCGGCCGTGTGGACCCCGGTGGCCCGGCCGGGCGGCTCACGGGTACGGCAGAGATCACCGCCCGCGCCACCCAGGACCTGAGCGCCTTCAACCTCGACCTGCACGGTCTGGACGTCACGTCCGCGACCGTGGACGGCGCCGAGGCGGCCGTGAGCCGCGCGGGCAACGAGCTGACGCTGCGCCCCGACACCGAACTGACCGACGGCGACACCTTCACCGCAGTCGTCCGCTACACCGGCACCCCCGCCACACTCGTCGACGCCGACGACACGCGGGAGGGGTGGCTGACGACCCGGGACGGCGCGGTCGCGCTCGGCCAGCCGAGCGGGTCGATGGCCTGGTTCCCGGGGAACAACCACCCGAGCGACAAGGCGTCGTACGACATCGAGATCACCGTTCCCAAGGGCCTGCGAGCCCTCTCCAACGGTGAGTTGAAGAGCGAACGCACCCGTGGGGGCCGCACCACGTACACCTGGCACAACGGCGAGCCGATGGCCAGTTACCTGGCGACCGTCGCCATCGGCCGGTACGAGATGAAGACCTCGCGCACACCGTCGGGCGTGCCCGTGCGCACGGCCGTGGACCCGACGGTCGCCCGCAGCAGCGCGAAGGTGCTGGCCACCGTCCCCGAGGTGATGGAGTGGAGCGCGAAGAAGTTCGGCCCGTACCCCTTCACCTCCGTGGGCGCGATCGTCGAGCGCGGCGACGACGCCGAGTACGCCCTGGAGACGCAGACCAAACCCGTCTTCCCCGGCGCGCCCGACCAGGGGCTGCTCGTCCACGAGCTGGCGCACCAGTGGTTCGGCAACTCGGTCACGCCCGAAACGTGGCGGGACATGTGGCTCAACGAGGGGTTCGCGACGTACGCGGAATGGCTGTGGGCCGAGGACGTCGAGCGTATTCCGGTGCGCGCCAGCTTCCGGCGCGCCTTCGCCGAGAAGGCGAACTGGGCGTTCCCGCCGGCCCATCCGCCGACGGCGGCCGATATCTCGGACGAGCCCGTCTACGGGCGCGGCGCGATGGTCATCCACAAGGTCCGCGAAGCGGTCGGCGACGCCGCCTTCTTCGCGATCGTGCGGGGATGGACCGCCGAACACCGCCACGGCAACGCGTCGACGGCCGACTTCACGGCGTACGTCGAGAAGAAGTCGGGCAACGACGTGCAGACGGTGCGGAAGGTACGGGAGGTCTGGGACACATGGCTGTACGGGAAGGACAAACCGCGCGGGGGTGGGGGGTGAGGGGGCGGGCTGGGTCCCTGGCGGGAACCACTTGTTGGTTCCCGGGGGTGGTTCTCGGGCCGTCCTGAGCGCTCGATGGTCGGTGGGCCGGGGTGGTGCGTCAAGGGCGCTCCTGCGTCGCGTCGCCTGCGGCGATTT
>NZ_JBSGYQ010000104.1:0-16254 GCF_053610585.1 Streptomyces sp. NPDC054887
ATCCACCCCCCACCCCACCCCACCCCCGGCCCCCCCCCCCCCCCGGGGGCGGCCGCCGCTCGCACCTCCCGGCCCGGCACAGCTGGAAGTCCCCACAGGCCGCCTACCACGCCCTTCGCGCGTGTTGAGGCTCCCCCGGCACCTACGAGCCGGTGACCAGTGCGCACGACGCCCTGTGGGGGCTGTTTCTTGCTGCAGCCAAGCCTGCTGGAGAAGTCGGTTTCGTCGGGCGAAGCGGCTATCCGGCCCAGCGCCCCGTCATGAAAGCGGCGGCGAAGACCACGGCCACCGGAACGGTCAGGGCGAGGTGGACGGCCGTGAACCACGGTGTACGGCGGGCCCACTGGGCGAGCCCGATCCATAGGGGCCACCACAGGAGGGTGGCGCGCGGGATCGAGGTGTACCAGTAGGAGGTGCCCAGGGCCCATAGGTTAAGGGCGATGTACAGGGCCTCGGGCCAGTGGCGCCGGTGCAGGAGGACGCCGAGGAGGACCAGTCCGACGGTCATCGCGACGAGTTCCGCCTGGAACATGAACGCGTAAGGGGTGGTTTGGGCGTGGGCGAAGGCCGAGTCCCAGGTGTGCGACCAGGCCGTCCACGGCGCGTGGAAAGCGCGATACCAGCCGCGCTCCTGCGCGTGCTTCCAGGCCATCCAGTCGCCGGTGTGCGCGTGGAGGTAGAGGGTGTAGAGGGCCGGTGGTACGCCGGGGAGGGACAGCCACGGCAGCAGGCGCCACTCGCTCCGGTCGGCGCGGGCGGCCAGGAGGAAATGGAGGGCGATCGCGGCGGCGAGGAACAGGCCGCTGATGCGGACGGTCGTAGCGAGCGCGGTCAGCGTCGCGGCGAGGGCCCATGCGTGACGCTGCGCGGCGAGCCAGGCGGGCAGCGCGAGGGCGAGGAACAGCGCCTCCGTGTAGCCGGCGGCCAGGAAGATCCCGCAGGGTGAGACGAGCAGGAAGAGGACAGCGAGGCGGCTGCCTTCGGTGTCGGGCACATGCTGCCGGGCGATGCGGGCCAGTGCGAGGACGGCGACGGCTCCTGCGGCGAGCGAGATGAGCAGCCCGGCAGCGGTCCAGTGCGGGACGACGAGGTGCACGGCCCGTAGGAGCAGGGGGAATCCGGGGAAGAACGCCTCGCGGTTGTCCCTGGCGGCGTCGGCAGGGCCGGCGACTGTGGGGTCGGGAAAGTAGCCGTCCTGGGCGATGTGGAGAAAGTGGCCCCAGTCCCAGTGCTCGAAGGGAGCGAAAACGCCGGCGGCCTCGTGGGTATCGGCGACGGAGGGGAAGAGCCATCGCGTGCAGTACGCGACGATCCACAGGCCGGCGCGGGTGGCCAGGTAGAGGCAGAGCACCTCCGCGTCACCGCGTTGGAGCCCCAAGGAGCGTCGCAGGAGCCCGACGGCACCAGAGGTGCCGCCCGAGGTGCGAGCGGCCCGGCCCAGGGCCGTTCCTCGCGGAAAAGTGGCTGCGTGCTCGGTGGTGTGGGGAAGGGTGATGCGGTCGGTGGTGGCGCGCGCAGCCGCCTGTGCGGACTGACGTATCTCGGGTGGTGAAGCCGGCATTTGGCGCTCTCTCGGGTGGATGCGGGCATGCTCGGCCGCCGCGTGGCCGAAGGCAGGCGCGGGGGAGTCGGACAAGAGTTGAGCGGCGGGTCGACCGGTCAGGGCTGGGTGGTCACGGCCCCGCCGGGCGGCGGCTGGGTGACCGTTGCCGAGGCGCCGTAAGGCCCCAGCGAGGCCGGGGTGGACGAGGGCGGCGTGGTAGCCGAGGGCGGCGTGGTGGGCGACGGCGAGGTTGTGGGCAAGGGGGATGGACGACTGCTGGGCCCGGGAGTACTCGGCGACGGACTGGTGGCCGGGGGCATGGGTGTTGGCCCGCCCGCCACCAGGGCGGCCGCGGCTGCGCCGCCGCCGAGGACCAGGCACACCGCTGTGGTGAGCCCGGCGACGCGGTGACGTCTCACCCGCCTGCCGCGCTCGGCGATCTGGGCGAACGGTGGGGCGTCGGCGCGGGCCTGTCCGGAGTCCGCCGCTTGCTGGAGCAGTCGCCGCAAGGGGTCGTGGGGATCAGGCACCGGGGGCCTCCTCAATGCGTGGGTCCTGCAGGCGGTCGGCGAGTGCGATACGCGCCCGGCCGAGGTGCGTTTTGACGGTGCTGGCTGCCATGCCGGTCTCGGCGGCGATCTGATCCACCGTGAGGTCGCACAGGTAGTACAGGGCCACGGTCCGGCGCTGACGGTCCGGAAGTCCGCGCAGAGCCTCCACGAGGACGACTTCCCCAGGGCCCGGTCCCGCGACGTCCGGCGGCGCGCCGGTCCGCCTCCAGGCGTCGGCGGACCGCCTCCCGAACCGCCACCGGCTCACCGCCAGTCGCCAGGCGACCGTTCTGATCCAGGCTTCCGGCTGCCCGTCCCGATCCAGCTGCCCCCGCCGGGCCCAGGCCTTGACGAAGGCCTCCTGCACCACGTCCTGGGCCTCGTACAGGTCCCCGAGCATCACGTAAAGCTGCCCGGTCAGACGTGCGACCGTCTGGGCGTAAAACTCTTCGAACTCCTCGACGGTCAACAGCCACTCCCGCATCTCTCGCTTCACCCCGCATACGCGCTGCGCACGGTTCTCGGTCTACACGGGACGCGAAGAAGCGTGGTGATGCTCGTCACGCCCGGGGCTTGTCGATCGTTGGGGAGAGACGGGGACGGTGTCGGAGAAGGGTGCGCCGTCCAGACTGCAGGGCTCGCGCCGCGCCGGGTGCTTTCATGGCAGCCGCTACCTCACCCCACTTGGATCACGCTGCCGGGCGGGGAGGGCTTCCCGCGAAGCTGCAGCGCCACCGCGCCCGGATCTCGCGGCCCCCGCTCGCGCGCTCCTGACGACGGCGAGGGGCTGAGCACCGGTCAGCAGAGGACGGCTACGAGGCCGAGAAAGGCTAGGTAGTTGCGGGAATGGCGTTCGTAGCGGTGGTTGAGTCGGCGGTAGTCGGTAAGCCAGGAACCTGTCCGCTCGATCACCCAGCGGCGGCGTCCGAGTCGTTCTGACGACTCGGACGCCGTTGCGAGCGATGCGCGCGGGATGACCACCACCCCGTTATGAAACACCTCAGGTGGGCATCACCGAGAGGAACATCGCATGACCGAGGGACCGGCTGTGCCTGGTATCGGTCTTCGGCGCGCGTCATGTGGCCGGGGCCGGGGTGGGCGACGCCGGGGACCATACGCGCGGGACGGGCACCGCACGCTTCTCATCGCCTACGGGGCGTCGCATCACTTGGACCGGTGTGCGGCAACTGGCGGCAGCGCTCGTGCCCGAAGTGGCGGACGAATTTCTCGCCGTGGTCTGGGCACCGTGGTGCATCAACCTGGACGGCGGGGCCCTCCCGGTCGCCGAGACATCGTCCTCGCTTACCCGCCATTCTGCTCTCCGCCATGGCCTACGACCGGATTCACGGAGTCCTGCTCGCTGTAGGTGATTTCGGCCGGTGGCGGTGGTAGCGCGCGGTGGGCTGCTGCTCGTTCGTGGCGGCCGAGGTCAACGTGGTCCCCCTGGACGATCGTGCGGCGTGGTCGTGAGGCTCAACGACTACGCCGCGATATCCAGCACATGTGTTTCAGCCGGGTCCAGAATCTCGAATGCGCACTTCGGTATGTGGCAGACGCATGGACCTGCCCGCCGCAACGGGAAGCGCGCCGGGTTCGCGGATGACTGAGGGCTCAACTGTTGAACCCGCTCGTCGCCCCGGGTTGGGGATCGGAATCAGGGTGGCTTCGTCTGTGCCTGCAGGGAAATTGGCGGTTGTCACAGCCCTGGAGATCTGGTCCGTAGCCGCCGAGGAGCACGGTGAGAGCAGCGCCAGCGAACGGTGCGACTGCTGCTGCCGTGTGGACGGGTGCGGCCAGGAGCCGGAGAGTCGGCCGTAGCGGGTGGTGCCCCAGCGGTCAGTGATGGCGGTGTCTCGAAGGAAGGTGAGGTTTCTGTGGACCACACGACTACGCCCGAAACGGCGATGAGGAGGCCGGACGCGCCTGCGTACAAGTCGCGGGTGCGCTCAGCCAATGAGAACGCCCCCATTGTCTCCGAGGACGTCTGCGAGCCGGAGAAGCTGCTGCGCAACGAAATCGTGCAGTCCACGTTGACTGGAATCAGCCGATCGCGCTGCTGCACATGGAAACGCTGAGCCACTACACCGACGAGAGCGTGCGCACTCGCAGGGACATCATGCGGGCCTACATCGACGCGTTGCCGTCCGGCTCATGGCTCTGACGTACTGCTCGACCTCGCCCGGGGCGGTGATTTTCACGGCCGCGGACAGCAACTCGACGTGGACCCGGGCGTCTCGGCTGTCACCCCTGAGGGCTCCTCGGTCAAGACCGCCAAGGACCCCTGGAACGCAAAGGATAGCCCTCGCACGGCCGGAACCATGAGAGGGCGCAATCGTGCGTGTTCCAGGTCCTTATGGGCAGGTTTCGCCGAACTTGACGGCACCCACTGAGATCTTGGAGGTGACGGGGACGGTCCTGTTCTTCGGGTCCTGGTCGCAGATCTTCCAGTTGGTGAGCAAAAATACTGTGCGTCCCTGACCGCTGACGTCGTGGAACGAGGTGGCCCGGTATCCGTCGGTGAAGCCTGCCTTTTGAAGCGCTTCCACGAGCAGGTCCCCGGACTTGCCGGTCATGTCGGGGACGCGGGCTTTCTGCGGCGCGGCTGGCTTCGTCGGCGACGGCTTAGGCGCCTTGGCCGGCGGGGGAGCGGTGACGGTTGCAGTGACGGTTGCGGTGACCGTGACGGCAGGGACCGGCTTGACCGCGGCGGGCTTGGCCTCGGAGGGCGACACGGCAGCCGCGATCATCCCGACCACGAGAAAGGCGGCGAGTATGCCGCCACAACCGAGGATTGTCTTGTGCTTGGCGTTGAGCTGATCGCCGGGCTTATTGAGGCCGCCTTGCGGCTGCGGAGGCCAGGGGGAGTAGGCGGCTTGCGGGGCTACATGAGGGGGAGCACCGACGGGCTGCTGTGGGTAGCCGGGGGCAGAGTTGGGCACAGTCATGCATTTGCTCCTGTGGCAAGACAGAGGGGTGCCCCCGACCTGGTGCGGCGAAGTGGGGTTCTCACACTGATGCAGGAGCTAGCGGCGCTCAACATACCTGTTGAACTGTGGACTAGCCAGTGGTCGCAGACGGCGTGATCAACTTCCCATAGGCCAGGTGACCTGCGGTTGGGTCACCGCCGATCCCCGACTCCGCCCGGTGCGCACGCGACGCCTTTGGGCGCCTGCTGCACGACGACTGCACCACGCCCGCTGTCCCGGACTGGCCCGCCTGGGCGCGCCCGCTGGCCCGCGGACCGTGCATGCTTTCGAGCAGGGCGCCGCCGACCGACATCCGCCGTAGCCCCGGCGCGCCACGCCGTCCAAGGCCGGCGGATCGAAGCGGGCATGATCGGGCCGATCAGCGTTTGATGGACGTCTTTGGCCCGGACGGCGGGCTCCAGCACCGCCTCGACGCCCGCCAGTAGGTCTGAGCTGCTGACTCTCGCTTCTTTGCCCTGGCGTCGTCTCATGTCGGTGTCGGTGGTGCACAAGTTTGGCCTGTGCTTCCGAGCGGTGCGACCAACCGGCCGCCCCGGCCGGTGCCCAATCAAGGTCGACCCGACCGGCCGGGACATGCTCCTGAGTGGAGTGGTCGGTCCTCAACGGTTCGTGGGTCTGGTACTGGGTGGTTGTCCGCTGCCGAGCAATCTTGAAATTTTTCAGCGGCTTCGTACAACCCACAGGCCCTTCCAGTGGTCTTCCGTACGCCGTAGGCCAGCCACACCTCACTAAGTCCGGGCCATTTGTGGACGGATGAATCTATCGCCAAGGGCGCCCCACTGCGCCCGGCCGCAAGCAGCAGGAGTCTCCCGCATGCACCAGCACGTCCGTCTCGCCCTGGCGGCAGGCGCCGTGGTCACGTTGACCACCGGTCTGCTCGCCTGCAACCCGTCCCCGGCGGCCGCCGCGGTGGCCAAGCACTACGACGATTTCAACGGCGACGGATACCGGGACATCGCGTACAGGCACGCCTACAGCGGCATCTCCGGACCGGGCGGCTGGTCCGGTGGCGCCGTCGTGATCACCTACGGCAGCGCCCGCGGTCTGGACGCTTCGCGCACCCAAGTGATCCACCAGGACAGCCCGGGTGTCCCCGGCGCGGGCGAAGAAGACGACATGTTCGGCGAAAGCCTGGCCGGCGCCGACCTGAACAAGGACAGCTACGCGGACCTCGTGGTGGGCAACCCCTTCGAGCACGTCGGCGACCAGGAGTACCGCGGATCGGTGACCGTCCTGTGGGGCTCCGCGTCCGGCCTGGCCGGCGGCACCGCCATCACACCCAAGAGCGGGGCCAAGGGCCACTTCGGCAGGGACCTGGTCACGGGCGACTTCACGGGGGACGGCTCCCCTGACCTGGCGATCATCGGCGGCAGCGAGGCGTGGCTGTACCGGGGTGGTTTCACCAAGTCCGGCACCACGGGCAGCGTCAGCGAGATCGACAAGGCCGGAATCAGCTGGGCCTCGTCCGGCCTGGCCGCCGGCAGGGTCGACGGCGACGGCAAGGCGGACCTGGTGGTCCTCGGAGTGCAGGTGTCCGGCACCGACTACAACGTCCGCGCCTGGTTCCTCAAAGGAACTTCCACCGGCCTGTCCTCGGGCGCCTCCAAGACCCTCGCCGCCGGACAGGACGAAGACGGCCTGAACGCCGCCATCGCAGACTTCGACAAGGACGGCTACGGCGACATCGCAGTCGGCGAGCCCGATGAGAGCAACGGCAAGGGCGCGGTCAACCTCTGGTACGGCACATCCTCCGGGCCCAGCAGTACCCGCTCAGCGAAGCTCACACAGGCCACCACCGGAGTCTCGGGCACGCCCGAGGCATACGACGACTTCGCCTACGACGTGTCGGCCGCCGACTCCAACGGCGACGGCTACGCCGATCTCGTGGTGGGCGTTCCCCACGAGGACGTGGACGGCCAGGAGGACCAGGGCGGCATTCACCTCTTCCGCGGCGGCTCCGGCGGCCTGTCCGGCTCCCGCTCCTCCTGGATCCCGCAGTCCGTCATGGGCAGCTCCGAAAAGTACGCGAGCTTCGGCCAGGGCCTGCGGCTGCGCGACTTCAACTCCGACGGCAAGGCGGACCTCGCCGTTGCCTCATCCTCCAGCGCTCGCCTCCTGCCCGGCTCGTCCACCGGACCGACAGCCACCGGCTCCTACGAACTGCCCGAATCGGGCGGCACCTTCCTCGACTGACCTCACCCCGCCCATGGCCACCGGAACAACGCCAGTGGCCATGGGCGGGCAGGAGTACGCATCCCGAGCGCAGCTGCACCACGGCCCCCACGTTCTCCGTCTGGAGGCATGTACGAGGCTCCGCCCTGGAAGTGGCCCCAGGCGCGTCCGTCGGTCTGGACGGTGAGCCGGACCAGGGCGCCGCTCCAGAAGTCGCGGTACAGCGGGGCGATGATGATGTCGCCGGGCCTGACCTGCTCCACGAACGCGTACGGCACTTCGGGCCGGGGTATCGCAGCTGGTGCGAGCCGGCGCTGTGGGACACATGCTGTCCTAGATGCCCCCTAGCGTTGGCTCCTCGACAGGAGAGCCTGCAGACCAGACCACAGCGAGAGGGAGCCCCTCATGACGATTCTCGTGACCGGCGGGACGGGAACTCTGGGCCGTCATATCGTGGAGCGGTTGCTCCGCACGGGCCGGACGGTCCGCGTGCTGACCCGCTACGCCGGCGCCGCCCGACTGCCGCAGGAGGTTGAGGTGGTGGAGGGCGACCTGACCCAGCCGACGTCACTGGCTACGGCGCTGGACGGCGTCGGTGCCATTCACCTGCTCGGCGCCACCGGGGCGGACCACACGCCGCTGCGGGCCGGCGGCGAAATCCTGACGATGGCATCCGAAGCGGGCGTCCGACGGATTACCGTCCTGTCGCCCGGCAACGGGCAGGAGTTGGACGAGGCGGTGCGTGGCAGTGACCTGGAGTGGACGTTCCTGTGGCCGATCGATCTGATGGCAAACACCTTGGGATGGGCCGACGGCATCCGAACTGAAGGGCGGGTCCGCGAGCCGTACGGGGACCGGCGCACCGCCTCAGTGCACGAGGAAGACGTCGCTGACGTCGTCAGCGCCATCCTGACCGACGGCGGGCACGCGGGTCGCAGCTATGTCCTGACCGGACCCCAGCCACTGACCCCGGCCGACAAGACCGCCGCCCTCGCAGCGGCAACCGGCCGCGAGATCCACTTCACGCACCTGACGGACGACCAGGCGCGAAAAGTGTGGCGGACCGAGGGGTGGCCGGAGGAGGGCATCGATTTCATGCTGCGCATGTGGGCGACCGTGCCCGCCACGGTGGCCGATGTGACGTCTTCGGTCGAGCGTGTCACCGGTCGCCCTCCGAGGTGTTTCGCACAGTGGGCCACCGCTCACGCCGAGACATTCCTCCCTGCAGGATCCGGTGTTGACACTCGTGCAACTGAATAGGCTGGCAGAGAATCGGGCTGCAGGCAGCATGGCTCGCCGCCCCGGAAGCTGCGGGCGCGCTTTAACAAGCTGTACGAGGTTCTCGGCCGCACCCCGGCCCCGGCGGCCGGTTGGTTCCTGCGGCAGGCGGGGCGGGCCTGGACCCGGACACCGTCCACCTGGACGACCCGCTGCTGATCGAATGGCGCGGCGGCGGGCAGGCCGTTCGGAGCCAGGAATGCACCGAAGAGCTGGAGGCTGCTCGTGCTGCCACCCGTGAACTGACGCGGGCTCTCAACCACAGACGTTGATCCTCTAGTGTCGCGACAGTTCAGGGGGTGCTGAAGATCAAGACAGCGTTGTGCCCGCCGAATCCGAATGAGGTAGACATTGCGATGTTTATGGGCACACTGCGCGGGCGGCCGGTGACGATGTCAATGTCCCGGCCCGGGTCCTGTTCGACAAGGTTGGCTGTGGGCGGAACTGCCTGGCGTTCCAACGACAGCACAGTCACGGCCGCCTCAATAGCGGCCGCTGCTCCCAAGGCGTGCCCCAGGACGCTTTTGATCGCTGTGACCGGGGGCGTAGCAGCGTCGTACAGCCGGCGGAGCAGCTGCGCCGCTGCTGCGTCTCCGACAGGTGTGGAGGTGCCGTGCGCGCTGATGTGCCCGATGTCTTGCAAGGTGCAGCCGGCGTCCGCCAGGCCCGATAGGACCGCTTGTTCGGCGCTGATGCCGTCAGGGTGGGGAGCGGTGGAGCTGTAGGCATCCGATGTTGCCGCATAGCCTCGCAACAGGGCGCGGATGGTGGCCCCGCGACGTCGGGCCGGGCCAGCTCGTTCCAGGACCAGGATGCCTACCCCTTCGCCGAGTACGAAGCCGTCACGCTCGATGTCGAACGGGCGCGAGGCGCACTCAGGGCTCTGTGTTCGGCGAGACAAGGCACGCATCTGAGCAAAGCAGGTGGCAGTCATCGGGGACCGGGCCGATTCGCTGCCTCCCGCCAGCACGACGTCGACGGTATTGGCTGACAGCAGATCGCGGGCCACGCCCAGGGCTGTCGCTCCGGAAGCGCAGGCACTGGAGACGGTGAAACTCGGCCCTCTCGCGCCCAGGTCCCGCGCGACCTCCGCGGCGACGGCGTTGGGCACGCTCCGGGGCACGGCCACCGGGGAGACGGCCGTTGGCCGCCCTGCGGCGAGATGGGAAAACTCCCTGGTGTAGGTGTCCAGACTGTTGCTGCCCACACCGAGAATGATGCCGTCGCGTTCACCGCGCCAGCGGGACGGGTCCAGCCCGTCGGGCCGCGGCCACAGCCATGTGAGTGAAGCGGTCGGTGCGTCGCGCTTGCTATTGGCCGAGTTCGCTGTCGGCGTCCAACTCTTTGAGACGATGACTACCCCGCCTACACCACGGGCCGGGCCGCCGACATGCTCGGCATCACCCAGGGCTTCCTACGCGCCATCGGAGACGCCCGCCTGATCACCCCGCGGCCTCAGAGGGTGGTCACCGCCGTTACTCCCGCTACCAGCTCCGTATCGCCGCCCGGGCCCGGGAGCTCGTCGATCAGGGCATCCCCATCGAGGCCGCGTGCCGCATCATCGTCCTCGAGGACCAGCTCGAAGAAGCCCAGCGCATCAACGCCGAACACCGCCGCACCGCCGGATCGGCAAACTCAACGGCCGCGGTCTGAGACGGCCGAGACCCGCAAACTTGGGCCAGGCCTTCGCGGCTGACGCCCGCACCCTCTGCCCGGGGCGCACAGCGTACCGGGCATCGCGGGCCAGGCCCCGGGCCGCCCGTACCTTCTCCTCGACCGTTATTGGCCGGCCCCGAATGATCGGTGTTTGAAAACCTCCGCACGGTGCAGACGATCGTTAACACCGGCTTTATTCACCGAGGTAGGAGACGCAGCATGGGCATTGTGGCTTGGATCCTCATAGGTCTGCTTGCGGGCTTCATCGCCAAGGCGCTGATGCCGGGCAGGGACCCGGGCGGCGTCATCATCACCATGCTCATCGGTATCGCGGGGGGCCTGCTCGGTGGCTTTCTCGGCAAGGTCATCTTCGGCGTCGACTCCATCGATGGCTTCTTCGATCTCTCCACCTGGATCGCCGCCATCATCGGCTCCGTCATCCTCCTTGTCGTCTATCGACTGGTCACCGGCAACAAGCGCAGCCACGCCTGACACAGTCTCACCCCGGAGGGAAAGCGGTTCACCTTCTTCCGAGGGCGGCGCCGTCCCGCTGCTGTGGCCATCAGGGCAGCGCCGGACACCAGGTGCAGGAACGTCCACGCTGTAGTGCCCAGTCTCAGAGCGCCCGGTTAAAGCCGGGCCGTGGGGGCATGCGTGTGGTGAGTGAGTGGAACTGGGCATGGCCTGTGGGGCCCGATCGCGGTGCTGGTCGGGCCCCGAGCCGTGTGGTCCGCGGTATCGTGCCGACCCTGGCTGGCCTCGTTGTCGTCAGCCTTGAGGTTCCTGCGGTTTGACTTCGGCTTCGCGCAGGCGCTGGTCCGTGAGTTCGGTGCGTGCCTCGGTGCGGTGTCCTCGGGCGATGTAGTCACGCACGACCGCTTCGACGGCGTCCTGAGGTGAGCCGACCCCGGCCAGGACCATCACTTCCACCACCAGTTCGGCATCGAGACTGACGTTGACCTTGGCCACGAGCGGCCCCCCTTCGTCGGTTTCAGGACTCTACTGAGTGTGTAGGCGTAGGTATTGCCAGGGTGGGTCCGGTGGCGGTGAGGCATCCGTCGGTAAGCGTCCTCGTCACGGCCGTTCTCGCCTCGCTGCTGGCGGTCTACAACTACGCGGCAGGCTTCCAGGGCGTTTTCGAGAACCTGGTCCTGGTCACCACCATCACGGCGACCGTTCCCTACCTCCTGTCGACCGCCGCCCAGATCTACTTCCTTGCCCCCAACCGGTCCGCCCGGGTCAACCGCGGCCGCCTGACCCGCGACGCGGTCCTCGCGGCCCTGGCCTTCGGATTCCCGATGTGGCTGGTGGCGGGCTCCGGCTACGCGGCGGTGTACCAGATCGTGCTGTTCCTGTTCGCCGGAGTGCTGGTGTACGCGTGGATCGCGGCCCGCAAGGCCCGGGCCGAAGCGGCAGCCTGACGGTTCGCGGACCGGGTGCGGACAGTCGCGCACCCGGTCCGCCGGCCGGATTCAGCCCAGGAGTTCCGCGCTGCTCGCCGGCTCCTGACGGGGCTGGCCGTTGAGGCGGTGCCGCTCGATGGAGGAACGGCGGTACACCTCCTCGCGCACCCGCTGTATCTCACCGATCGGCCGGTGGTCCTCGCGCGAGCGCCACGGGGTGATCGACGTGCCGTCCGCGGCGGCGAGGTTCTCATCGCCCGAGATGTCCTGGCGGGGGATGGCGATCCGGGCCACGGTGACCCACGGCGAGAGCTGTTCCGGCCACTCCACGGAAGTGTTGTCGACCGGCATCCGCGTGAGGTCGGCGTTGAGCTGCACCTGCAGCTCGAAGGAGTGGTCACGCTCACCCGCCTCCGCCACCAGCGTGTTGCGGAAGGCCTCGCCGTCGGACAGCACATCGACGCCGTCGTGCCCGATGCGCGCCAGTGAGTCCGGCGTCGGGACGGTCCGCACCTTGGCGATGTGATCGCCGTACCGGAATGCGCCCATGCTGTTGTACGTGTACGAGAAGAGGTTCTTTCGCGGGACCTTGACGAACGACAGCATCGCGAAGAGCTGGTCCCACAGCCACTCGTCAGGCGTCTCCAAAGTTCCCTGGCGGGTGAGGAATTCGCCCATCCACGACTTCCGCCGTGCCGGGTTCACCAGTGCGTCGGGGAGTTCGGCGAACAGTCGCTCGATGACCATGTAGTCGTACGCCGTGTTGGCGAAGAACACGTTGTTGTTGATCAGGTTGAGGTCAAAGGTGGTCGCCTCGGCCTCGTCCGTCAGAAGCGACGTGCCCGGGACGCCGAACATCTTGATGCCCATGCCGCAGGCCGCGCCGAGCAGCGAGTCGGCGCGCAGATGGCCGAGCCCGTTCGAGTAGCGCACGACGGCGTCGTAGGAGGCCGGGGCGGCGAACATGCCCTGGGCGTACGGCCCGGGCAGTTTACCCACGGTGACAGTGGCCTTCACCAGGCCGTACGTCTTGCCGTGGGCCGTACGGACCGAACGGCCCACACCCTGCCGTTCGACGGACTCGCGGGTGCTCCGCCCGACGTTGCGCACGACCTCGTCGAGCTCGGCCTGGTAGGTGGGACGTTCGACGGGGGTGTACGCCTCGTACCTGACGAACTCCATGGTGTCCATGGCGGGAACTCCTTCTTCTGACCTTCGCGGTATCCAGAAGAAAGATAGTGCACGATTTAATTGTGCGCGATGTAACTGTCTGTGATTGATCCCACTCCGCCACGCGTCTCTTTCAGCTCAGCCGCTCGATAAGATCCCGCAGCTGCGCGCGCAGCCGCTCCGCTTCTTCGGCCGACATGCCGTAGCTCTGCCCCATCGCGCCCGGCACCTGCTCGGCCCTGGCCCTCAGCGCCCGGCCCTTCTCTGTCGCCGATACGGTGATCAGCCGCTCGTCGTCCAGCTGCCGCTCCCGCCGCACCAGCCCCGCCGTCTCCAGCCGCTTCAGCAGCGGCGAGAGCGTTCCGTAGTCCAGCCCAAGGACGGTGCCCAGCTCCTTCATCGGAACGTCGCCGCGCTCCCAGACCGCCAGCATCACCAGATACTGCGGATAGGTCAGCCCCAGCTCGGCCAGCACCGGCCGGTACGCCGCCGTAACCGCCCGCGAGGCGGAGTGCAGCGCGAAGCACAGCTGGTCGTCGAGTGCCATGGACACGGCCGGAGGTCTGGTCTCACCCATGTCCTCCATTCTCCGTGATCAGCCGAACTCGTGGTCCACTCTGTTCGCGGCACGCAGCGGTTCGAGACCAAGAGGCAACCCACATGACGGCCACGGCCGAGCGCCGGAGCGGGCCTTCCGCACGCCGAATGCGGGAAGCACCGGGTGGGGCATCGACGCGGGGCAGGGCGGGCAGGAACTGCGGATCGACGCCACCTTGCCGGGCCGGGTCTTCACCAGCGGACAGCCGCACCATGCGTCCGCCGACGACGGCACGCAGCACTGGTGATCAGCCCTGACAGATATTCAGACGCGAGCCCCGGGCCGGACGGAGAACTGCCAGGTCGGGGTCTTCCTTGCCTTTCTCGACGACTGCTAAGTTCGCCGCTACCCCGGCTGGCGACCGTGGACGCCGCCTACGGTCTCAGCAAGGGCTGGCGGACCGAACTTGAGCGGGCCGATGTCTTCCATGTCATGGCCACCACCCGGCAATGGGCAAATACAGGCGCCGGTCGATCAACGTGCGCCCGCGTTCACAGCATAAGCAGAAACGGATCCTCCCAGCTCATACCCCTCACCCTCCCCGAACTCCGACGCCTGAAGTCCTGGCGGATCTTCCGCAGGTCCCGGTGCAGTCCCAACCGCATGACGTCAATCGCCAAGGCCGTCCTCACACTGGAGCTGCGACGCTGGAGAAGCGCAGTGATGAATTCGGGGGCCGGCCGGAGGCAGCGGACGGGCCGCCGGTCGCTGGAGGGATTTCCGGCGGTCGGCGGCCCGTTGAAGGGTTGGGGAGCGGTGTCCTGGGCGCGGGTTACTGTCACTCGCAGGGATAGCTGGTGATGCGGACGGTGTACGCCGCGGCGACCCAGCGGTTGGTGCCCACGTTGCGGAAGCCGTTGGTGGTGGACGCCGACGCGAGGATCGTGGCGCCGTTGGCGTAGGACCCGACGACCGAGTAGCCGGTGCCGGGGCCGCTGCGGATCAGCAGACCGCCGCTGGCGTTGACCCTGTAGTAGCACCGGGTGGCGAGCACACCGGCCGCCGGCGCGAGCTCCACGGCCGCACCCGTCGTGCGGGCGGGTGGGGCGGCCTGGGCCGTGAGACCACCGCCGAGGAGCGCGGCGGCGGACAGGGCCGCCACGGCCGCCGTGCGGGCGGCGGAGCGACGCGGAGACATGGTGCGGCGTGCTGCTTTGACGGTCATGGAATCGATTCCCCTTGCGTCGTCGGTTCTGGGTGCGGAACACGTACGGAGGAGCAGGCCCGGGCCGGCCGAGCGGCGCGTCCTCCCCTTGTCGAAGGCGGCCTACCTCCCGAAGTTCGACGCCGAGCATCCCCCAACACGCCGAACGCCTTGAATGCTCCTGGTTGCCGACACGGGCGGCCACGCCCTTAAGCCATGGCTTAAGGCCACACCGCCACGCTGCGGTTCCCGGCCGGCAGCTCCCGGCCGAGGGCAGTGACACGTGCAGGACGGAACCACCGCGCCGACTGGTGGTGATGAGGCGCGCGTCGCGCAGTGCCTTCGTGTGCTGGCTGACGGCCGCCGGGGAGACACCGAGGCGCGCGGCCAGTTCAGTGGTGTTGCAACCATCGGCGGCTTCGCGCAGCGCGGCGGCCCGGGTACGTCCGAGCAGAACACTCATTTCATAATCAGTTGTGGACGTACCTGGTGAGGGACAGCAGCCGCTCGATCCCGTCTGGCTTGAGATCTCCAACAACGTGTGTGGTGACCTGGCAGGGGCTCCGAGTGCTGCGCTGGTGGCCGAGCGGTTCACCGAGGCCGGCTGGAGTTCCAGATCGGCGTCGTGGGAGTCGTACGAGGTCGAGACCAACTGGTGCCGCCTTGAGGTCGACCCGACCGACGGGGACACACTCCTGCACGGAGTGGTCGATCCTCAGCGGTTCGAGGATCTGGCAGCGCTCGTGACCCGCTTCGGCCTGCGGTTCAGGCTTGAGCTCTATGACGACGACGGGGAACTGCTCCAGCAGACCGAAGCTGCGTGCCCGCCCGACAACACCGGCCTCCGCTCAGCGGAGCCCGGTGCCGTCCCCATATAGCCCGGTGGGCACGAGTCGAGGGGTCACACGCAGCCACTACTCGCGCTCTTGTGCGGTCGGACAGCCGGAGTCCAGCGGGCTGCCGATGTGCCTGGGCGCGATAGTTGTCACCGGACTGTTGCGGCGACCGGCACCTCTCCGCCCGGCTGAGCACGGTAGTTGTCACCGCCTGGGCGCAGAAGTTGTCACCTGCCGTCCAACGAGGACGTTTCACCAATGCCCGCCAGCAGTTGGAACGGCCATTCCGGGTCGGCTTGGCCGATGGCCAGACCGACCCACCGCTCCGAGTTCGGCAACCGCCACATCTGCATGCTGCCGGCGACACCGCATAGGAAGCTGAGCGGCTCGCGACTCGTGGCGGTTGAGTCGGAGTCGTCGAGTCCGAGATAAGGCCACAGGTCAACCGCTTCCGGGGCGCCCCAGCGTCCCGTGAGGATGACGGACAGCGCGGCAAGGTCGGCTTCCAGCTCCCGTTCGGCTGCCTCAACGATCTCGGTACTCCGATCCTCCCAGAAGTCCTGACTTTCACGGAGTACGGCCAGGTGGAAGCCGGGGCCGCTCCACTGGCCGTTTGCTCCCGGCCGGCCGTTCTCGTCCGGGAAGGGCCGGGCGCTCAAGTTGTCGATGATCGACAACTGCTCGGCAGCGTGGTCTCTGGACTGGTGCTGGGGCGGCATGGCCGAAGCCTAGCCTCGCGACTCCGGCCGGTCTTTCGGAGCCGTCCAAGCCTCGTGCAACTCAGGCCGGTGACAGATGGCTCGCCCAGGTGACAACTATCGCGCTCAGTGTGCGACACGAGGTCGCTCCAGGTAAGTAAGGACAGCTGTATGAAGGGAAGTTGAGGAGGCTGGACTTCGGGCCAGTGTCCAGGGCC
>NZ_JBSGYQ010000105.1:0-15921 GCF_053610585.1 Streptomyces sp. NPDC054887
GGCGGGCCCCCCCCCCCCCGCTCCCCCCGCCCCCCCGGGGCGGCGGGGCCCCCCCCGCCGGGGGCGGCCGACGGAGACCGGCCATCGCCAGGACGGAGTCCGATGCACGAGATGTCCATCGCACTGGCCGTCGTCGGCCAGGTGGAAGAGGCGGCCGAACGCGCCGGCGGCGTGACCGCCGTGCGGTCGCTGCAGCTGCAGGTCGGCGAACTAGCCGGCGTGGTCCCCGACGCGCTCTCCTTCTGCTTCGAACTCGCATGCGCCGGAACGCTGCTGGAAGGCGCGGAACTGATTACCGAAGCGGTGCCGGGCCGCGCCCGCTGCGCCCCCTGCGCGGACGAATGGGCCGTCGGCATGCCGCCGCAGCTGTGCTGCCCGGTGTGCGGCACGGCGACCGACGCACTCGTCTCGGGCCGCGAACTGCAGATCGTCAGCGTGCACTGGGAGGACGGCCCGCCGCACGAACACACCCGCGAACCGATCCTCGAGGAGCGCTGAACCATGTGCCGTGCCGTCGATCTGCACCAAGCCGTACTCGCCAAGAATGACGCGACCGCGCAGACCCTGCGCGCCGGACTCGCCGCCCGCGGCACCACGGTCGTCAACCTGCTGTCGAGCCCGGGCAGCGGGAAGACCGCCCTGCTGGAGCGCGAACTGCTGCTGGCACGCGAGAGGGCCATCCCGGTCGCCGCGCTCACCGCGGACCTCGCCACCGAGAACGATGCCGTACGCCTCGCGCGGTCCGGCGTCCCGGTCAAGCAGGTCCTCACCGACGGGCTGTGCCACCTAGAGGCCGCGATGCTCCGCCGGCACCTGGAGGGGTGGCTGCCCGACGACACCCGGCTGCTGTTTGTGGAGAACGTGGGCAACCTCGTCTGCCCCGCCTCCTACGACCTCGGCGAGTCAGTGAGAGTCGTTCTGGCCTCTGTGACCGAGGGCGAGGACAAGCCGCTCAAGTACCCGACAGCCTTCGGGCTCGCCCACTTGGTGGTGGTGACCAAGACCGATATCGCGGACGCCGTCGAGTTCGACGAGGCGGCCTTCCGCGCGAACGTCGCACAGGTCAACCCTGGAGTAGAGGTGCTCCTAACGTCAGCCCGCAGGGGGCAGGGGGCCGGAGCACTGCTCGACCGGGCGCTCGCCGCCGCGGACGGCGCACCGGTCCACACCCCCGTCATGGCCCGATGCCAGGGCGAGGTCACGCAGGAGCACACCCCCACTCGGACGCATGCCGCTGGGGACCACCACGCCCACCCGGACCACCGTCACAACGACCTCCCGAACCACCACGCCGACCTCGGCGCCATGACGCCCACCCGCTCGTGAGCGTCTCCCCGCCCGAGCCCGCCGTCGTCGACGGCACGGTCGAGCGCCGCCGGGTGACCGTACGCGGCGTCGTACAGGGCGTCGGATTCAGGCCGTTCCTGTACGCCCTCGCCACGGAACTCCGACTGACCGGACATGTGACCAACACCCCCGAGGGCGTCGTCGCGGAAGTCCAGGGCCCCCCGTCGGCCGTGGCCCGGTTCTGCGCCCGGATCTCCACCCAGGCCCCGCCCCTGGCCCGGGTCGAATCCGTCAACCACCACGAGGTACCGGCAACAGGCGGCGCCGGATTCGCCATCATCGCCTCCCGTAAGGACGGCCCGGCCCGCACCCTGATCCCGCCCGACACGGCCACCTGCGCCGACTGCCTCGCCGAACTCGCCGACCCGGCCGACCGGCGTCACCGCCACCCCTTCATCAACTGCACGCACTGCGGACCGCGCTTCACGATCGTCACCGGACTGCCGTACGACCGGGCCAAGACGGCCATGGCCGACTTCCTGATGTGCCCCGACTGCGCCCGCGAGTACGCCGACCCGGCCGACCGGCGCTTCCACGCTCAGCCCGTCGCCTGCCCCAGCTGCGGCCCCCGCCTGCGCCTGCTCGTACCCCGGCCGGGCCACGGCGCGCGGCCGGGGCCCGTGGAGGGGAAGGACCCGGTCGCCGAGGCACGCGCACTCCTGGCCGGGGGAGCGGTCCTGGCAGTGAAGGGCCTCGGCGGCTACCACCTCGCCTGCGACGCGACCGACCCCACCGCCGTGGCCCTGTTGCGGCGCCGCAAGGCCCGCGGCGACAAGCCGTTCGCCGTGATGGCGGGGACCCCCGCGGACGTCGAGCACCTCGTACGGATGGGCCCCGAGGAGCGCCTCCTTCTGACGGGCGGCACCAGACCCATCGTGCTGCTGCGCCGACGCCAGGACTCCGACGCACGGGACGCCGCCGCTCCGCGTCTCGCGGACGCGGTCGCTCCGGGCAGCCCCGACCTGGGGGTGATGCTGCCGTACACCCCGGTGCACCACCTGCTGTTCGGCCTGCCGGGCGACAGCGCGTCCGGCGGTCCCCGTCTGCTCGTCATGACCAGCGGAAACGTGGCGGGGGAGCCGATCGTAACGGACGACGACGAGGCACTGGACCGGCTGGCTCACCTCGCCGACGCCTGGCTCACGCACGACCGGCGTATCCACGTCCCATGCGACGACTCGGTGGTACGCGTCTGCGACGGAGAACTACTGACCGTGCGCCGCGCCCGCGGCTACGCCCCCCTGCCCGTACCGCTTCCGCTCCCCGTACCTCCCGCCCTCGCCGTCGGGGGCGACCTGAAGAACACCCTCTGCCTGGCCGAGGGCCGCTCTGCGTGGCTTTCCGCCCACATCGGAGACATGGACGACCTCGCCACACAACAGGCGTTCGAGCGGGCCGAGCAGCAGCTGGAGTCGATCACCGGGGTGAGACCGCGGCTCCTGGCCGCGGACCGCCATCCCGGTTACCGGTCCGGTCAGTGGGCGGCCCGGCACGCGGCCGGCCGCCCCCTCGTCCGCGTACAACACCATCACGCCCACGTCGCTGGTGCCATGGCCGAGCACGGCCTCGACGGCAGCCGTCCGGTGATCGGCGTAGCGTTCGACGGCACCGGCTACGGAGACGACGGGGCCGTGTGGGGCGGCGAGTTCCTGCTCGCCGACTACGACACCGCCGACCGGTTCGGCCACCTCGCGTACGTACCGCTGCCCGGCGGCGACGCCGCGGTGCACCGCCCGTACCGCATGGCCCTCGCACACCTGCGGGCGGCCGGCATCGAGTGGTCGGACGACCTTCCCTGCGTGGCCGCCTGCCCCGCCGACGAGCTACGCGTCCTGGATCGGCAGTTGGAGCGCCGCCTGAACTGCGTCGACACCTCCAGCATGGGCCGGCTCTTCGACGCAGTCTCCTCGCTCGCGGGCATCTGCCACCGCGCCGGATACGAAGCCCAGGCCGCCATCGAACTGGAGGCCGCCGCACTGTCCGATCCGGATCCGGACGGCGCTGGTTACGCCTTTGCCCTGCGGCCCGCCGACCAGGACGGGGAAGTCACGGTGCGCGCCGACCCCGGGCCCGTCCTGGCAGCGGCCGTCGCCGACGTACGGGCCGGAGCGGCGCCCGCCCTCGTCGCCGCCCGCTTCCACCGGGCGATCGCCGTCCTCGTACACCGCGTCTGCGTCGTGGCGCGGAAGCGGCACGGCCTGGACACCGTCGTCCTGACCGGCGGCGTCTTCGCCAACGCCCTGCTCTCCTCGGCCTGCGCCCGGTCCCTACGCGAGGACAGCTTCACGGTCCTGCGCCCCCACCAGGTGCCCCCGAACGACGGAGGGCTGGCACTCGGCCAGCTCCTGGTGGCCGCCCGCGCCGCGGCCAGGCCCGGAACCACCGGGTGACGCGAGCGCCCCGGCGGCGCCCGACAACCACCACCCACAGCGAGGAGAAGGTCATGTGCCTGGCGGTACCCGGCAGAGTGCTGGACATCGAGGAGCGTGACGGCACACGGATGGCCACCGTCGACTTCGGCGGCGTGGTCAAGGAGGTGTGCCTGGAGTACCTGCCCGACCTCCAGGTCGGCGAGTACGCCATCGTCCACGTCGGATTCGCCCTGCAGCGCCTGGACGAGGAGTCGGCGAAGCAGACGCTTGAGCTGTTCGCCACCCTCGGGATGCTCCAGGAGGAGTTCGGCGACCCCTGGGAACTGGCCGCGGAGGCCGGCGGATCCCCGTTGCCCACTGGCGACGGCACACCTGTGGAGGCACAGAAGTGAAGTACATCGACGAGTTCCAGGACCCCGACCTGGCGCGTCGCCTGCTCGACGACATCCACGCGGCCGTGACCCGGCCGTGGGCGCTGATGGAGGTCTGCGGAGGCCAGACGCACACCATCATCCGGCACGGCATCGACCAGCTCCTCCCGGACCAGGTCGAGCTCATCCACGGGCCGGGCTGCCCGGTCTGCGTCACCCCACTGGAGGTCATCGACAAGGCGCTGGAGATCGCCTCCCGCCCCGGGGTGATCTTCTGCTCCTTCGGGGACATGCTGCGCGTGCCCGGTACGGGCCGCGACTTGTTCCAGGTCCGCAGCGAGGGCGGTGACGTCCGTGTGGTCTACTCACCGCTGGACGCGCTCAAGGTCGCCCAGCAGAACCCGGACCGCGAAGTGGTGTTCTTCGGCATCGGTTTCGAGACCACCGCGCCGCCCAATGCAATGACGGTGTATCAGGCCCGCAAGCTGGGCATCCGGAACTTCAGTCTCCTCGTGTCCCATGTGCTGGTGCCCCCGGCGATCGAGGCGATCATGCGGTCGCCGAACTGCCGGGTGCAGGCGTTCCTCGCGGCCGGGCACGTCTGCAGCGTGATGGGCACTGGGGAGTACCCTGAACTGGCCGAACGCTTCCGTGTCCCCATCGTGGTGACCGGCTTCGAGCCGCTGGACATCCTCGAAGGCGTACGCCGGACCGTACTGCAACTGGAGCGCGGCGAGCACACCGTCGACAACGCGTACGCACGCGCCGTCCGCCCGGAGGGCAACCCGGCCGCGCGGGCCATGCTGGCGGACGTGTTCGACGTGACCGACCGCGCCTGGCGCGGCATCGGGGTCATCCCGGCGAGCGGCTGGCGGCTGTCGTCGCGCTACCGGGAGTACGACGCCGAACACCGCTTCTTGGTCAGCGGCATCCAGACACGCGAGCCGGCCGAGTGCCGGAGCGGGGAAGTGCTGCAGGGGCTGCTGAAGCCGCACGAGTGCGAGGCGTTCGGCACCGTCTGCACCCCTCGTACGCCGCTCGGAGCCACCATGGTCTCCAGCGAGGGCGCCTGCGCCGCGTACTACCTCTACCGGCGTCTCGACCTTCCGGCGGCCAAGTCCTCCGAGACCGCCACGGCCGCCGCGACATCTGTACTGGCCGCGACCGGCGCCACCGCCACGACCGCGCCTCGGGAGGCGAGCCCCGTTGTCTGACACCACCACCGAGCTCAACGCGCCGGTACCGGACCTGACAGCCTGGACCTGCCCGGCCCCGCTCCGTGACCAGAGCCGCGTGGTGATGGGCCACGGCGGGGGTGGTGCGCTCTCGGCCGAACTCGTCCAGCACATCTTCGCCCCCGCCTACGGGGGAGAGGTACTGGCACAGATGGGCGACGCCGCGGCGCTCTCGCTGGGCGGCGTCCGCCTTGCCTTCTCCACCGACTCCTACGTGGTGCGGCCCCTGTTCTTCCCCGGCGGCAACATCGGCGACCTAGCCGTCAACGGCACCGTCAACGACCTCGCCATGAGAGGCGCGCGCGCCGCGTACCTCTCCTGCGGATTCATCCTGGAGGAAGGCGTCGAGCTGTCCGTGGTGGCCCGGGTCGCCGAGGCGCTGGGCGCGGCGGCGCGCGAGGCCGGGGTCGAAGTGGCGACGGGCGACACGAAGGTGGTGGAGGCCGGGCACGGCGACGGGATCTTCATCAACACGGCGGGCATCGGGCTCATCCCGCCGGGCGTGGACCTGCGCCCCCAGCGGGTGGTCCCCGGCGACGTCGTGATCGTCAGCGGCGCCATCGGCGTGCACGGCGTGGCGATCATGAGCGTACGCGAGGGCCTGGAGTTTGGCGTCGAGATCGAGAGCGACTGCGCTGCGCTCGGCGGCCTCGTCGACGCGATGCTCGCCGTCACCCCCGACCTGCACGTACTGCGCGACCCCACCCGCGGCGGGCTGGCCGCCGCGCTGAACGAGATCGCGGCGGCTGCGGGCGTCGGTGTGGTCGTCCAGGAGCGGAACGTTCCCGTCCCGCCGGCCGTCGCCAACGCCTGCGCCATCCTGGGGCTCGACCCCCTGTACGTCGCCAACGAGGGCAAGCTCGTGGCGTTCGTACCGCGCGAGCATGCCGACGCGGTCCTGGACGCCATGCGGGCGCATCCGCTGGGCGCGGACTCCCGGGTGATCGGTGAGGCGGTGGACGCGCATCCCGGCATGGTCGTGGCCCGTACGGGGCTGGGCGGCACCCGCGTGGTGGACCTGCCGATCGGGGAACAGTTGCCACGCATCTGCTGAGGTCCGCACCGGCCGCCGACGCACCTCCCGGCCCCTCGGGGATGCGTCGCCGACCCGGGCGTACGCGGTCGCGAACCGGGCTGTCCGCCGACCGGCCGGACGCGGCCGCCCACCGGGCTGTCCGCCGACCGGTATCCGGTGACTAGCCCGGCCGGCGCTTGGAGGGCGGGTCCTGGGGGTCCACACCGGTGAACGCCGAGGCGTCCCTGGTGCCGCTCGGGCGCTGCGAGCGGCCCTTGCGGCCGGTGTCCCGCATGCCCTCCTCGGACTGGTCGCCGTACTCCTCGCCGCGCGTGCTGTCGCTCTCCACCATGTCGCCCGGAACGGGCTTCTTCTCCTCCCGGGAGGGCTTGCGGCCCGCCCCCTTGTCCGGGGCGTGCTCATCGGGATGGAAGGAGCGGCGGGCGCTCGGATTGTCCTGCTGACGGGTGTCGTCCACGTCGGGGGCCCAGCCGTGCTGCTCGGACCCCTGGTGACGGCTCGGCCCCTCGCCGTGCGAGGGCTCGGATGGCTGCGGATTCTTGGGCATGAGCCGACCTGCCTCTGGATGCGTGCGGAAGGCGCGCTCGACTGCGAACCTCCTGGCTACCCGAATCCTTCCACTTCATGACGAAATGAGCACATTGCCGAGGGGCTGTACGCGGGCATACGGGCGCGGCGAGTGCTGATCCGAGGCCGCCCCAGTCGTTGTGGCGCGGTACGTCGTGAGCCGTCCGGTGGCGTGCGCAGGGGCTGCATGCGTCCGCCCGGACGGCCGCAGAAGCACGAGGCGGCCCTCTCGGCGGGCGCGAACCGCGGGTAAAGCGCCTGCAGCGCCGGTGTGTGGCTCGGGAGGACCGGGATTCGGCCGACCGGCCCACGCACCTCCGGTGCCAGGTGTCTCAGTGGCAGGAACGTGCGACGCCAGGATCGGCCTGCCGCGTCTCCGCCCTTCCCTCAGAGGGAGACGTACGCACGGTCGTGGGAGGGGCGGCGCCGGCCGCCAGGGTCAGGTCCGCGGCCCAAGCCGTTCGAGGGTGGTGACGTGCTGCGGCCCATGAGCCCGCGATTCGCCAGAACCGGAGTGAGCGGAGCGCCCGTAGCCATGAAGTGCGTCACACCCTGCGCGTCGCTCTGGTCCGCAGATCGGCGGACTGGCGCCTCAACTGCCCGCGCCGAGCGCCCGCCCGAGCCCGCGGGCCGGTGAGTAGAGGGACGTCTCGGCGGGGACCGCGGCCCGGGCGCCCTTTCTCCGTCACCGTTGCGACTGGTACAGATGTGAAGCTCCGCCAGTGCAACGGAAGTATGGCCATGACGCCGGACACAAACAGTCACCTCATACCCTTCGCGATCGACCTGACCGTCGAAGAAGCCCGCCGTCGGGCGGAAGTCGTGGCCGCGCTCGGGCCCGACTGGGACCCCGGGGCTGTCCTCGAGGGTGAGCAGCAGGCGCAGGCACTCCTCTACTCCGGCCTGGACGCCGAGCAGCGGCGCACCTACGACATGCTGGTGTCCGCCGGCGTGCTGCCGGGAGAGGCGCCGGGCCGTGCGGCTTCCCATTGACCCCCAGGCGGACATCGCCCGCCGTGCCTGGTTGCCCTGCCCGGTCTGCGACGACGCCCGGCACTGCGCACCCTGCGCCGAGCGGCGCAACTGCCGTGAGCACTGGCGTTATCTGATTTCCAGCAAAGGACCCGTGGTCCACCTCCAGTGCCCGCGATGCACGCACATGTGGTCCCTCAACACCCGCCCCGGCGTCACCCTCCGCGACCACACCGGCCCCGACCACTGACCAGGTTCCCGCCTTCGGCCTCGACGCGCAGGCGGCCGCGCCAGGCCTCCATGAAAGTCGCCGAGACGATGTCCTCGGCGGCCGACCAGTCGGCGGTCAGCCGGTAGGCGTGGTTGTAGACGGTTCTCGCGTACTGGTCGAAAAGTTCCGCGAAGGCCTGCGGATCTCCCGCTCGAATGCGCGCGCGCATGGTTGTTGTCACGTCAGTCAGCTGTCGATCCATGGGGCAGAGTTTCCGAGACGTACGTCACAGACCGAGCCGGAGCCGGAACAGGTCCGTGCTGGGGTGCGGATCTTCTGCCGGACGGCTCTTCCGGGTTGGTCGGCCGATGGGTCGGCCGTGCCGCTGCGTGCTGCCCACGCGGCGAAGCCCTCACGGGCCGCCCGGTGTTCGCTGCGGGGGAGGAGGCGCCTGCGAGCACCGAGGGACGGCCGATCCGAAGGGGCGCAGCCGAGTAGCGGCGTTCGCATCGCCCGCACGGGCGTCGAGCCGTCAGAACGACTGGTCCGCCTCACCGCGCAGGACACCGCTTGCGAGTGTGTGACCCCCTGGTGTCGGGGCCATTGCTCATGTCATCTCGTCGCGAATCGAGTTGCGGTGTTCCTCGTAAACGAGCCGCGCATCGTTACTGGGCAGTGCCTTGGTGGCGAGGCCGCAGGTACACGTCACGACGGTGAGGCCGCCCGGAGAGCGCAGTGTGTGCCCCTGGGGACTTGTCCAGGCACCACCGGCTGGGTTCTCGTAGCGAAGGTTGTGGCGGTACGGGAACGTGCGGGTATGCCTCCGGGGGCAGCCGGTGGGGGATGGGTCAACGTTGAAGCCGTGCTTGCTCATGCCTTCAGTGTGGCCGCTGAGGAGCGATCAGCGGGGATCTTCCCGTTGCGCCCGGTTGTGGGTAGACCGGCTGTACCTCGGGCACACCGGTTCAGCCCTGAGATCCTGTCGTGGCTGTCCACGCCTCCGGCCGTCCGACGGCGGGCCGCTGGCTTGCCGCTCGTTCATGCTCCGAGCATTCGAGCGTCGCACCGGTTGACCGGCCGTCACCCGGAGTGCGACCACCTGTCCGCTGCCTGGTGACGGCATCCCGGTCTGTGTGAGGCTCCGAGCCGGCGGCGAGGTGGGAAGCACCTGCGTGCCTGTCGGTCACCTACCGGAGTCAGCGTGCCGTCGACGATCCACAGTGGCCCACCGAGTCCGTGGGGCGAGTAGCCGGCTCGAGTGCGAGCTGGGGCCGCAGCCGCTGGATGGCTCGGCAACTGCATCCGCGCGCTGGAGGCGGTGTGTGGCCCCGCGGGGGGTCACCCTGCGTGACCAGCCTCCTGGGCGCGCACGCCGGGGGGAAGAGAGTGGTGACAAGAGCCTCCGCGTACTTAGGGTCGCGGTCCACGCCTGGCGGTGGGTGCTCCTGGGCGGGGTTCTCGTGGTCGGCGGCAGCCCTCCTCGTCTGACCCCGTATATGGCGGTGAGCCACCGAGCAAGCCGACGCCCGCCTGACAGAACGTGTCCTCGCTCATTGCTTCGCCGATACCGCCACCACCGCGCGCCGCCCGGACCTGCCGATCCGGGTACGGACGCCGCCGCCGGTGACCGGGGGCAAGTACGAGGGGCTCCGTCGTTCCCGCGCGGTGTACGGGGGGTGAGCCGCTACGGGCCGTGCACCGCACGGCCGTACCATGCCTGTCAAAGTGCGAGGACGCGGCTCTTTTGGGCCTCGAACTCGGCCTCGGTGAGTACCCCTTGCTCCTTGAGCTGCCCCAGCTCCTTGAGCTGGGCGATCTTCGTGTCCATCGACGGCGCTGCTGCTGGTTCAGCTTCGTTGTAACTCTGTTGGGGTTGCGTCTCGGGTGCCTGCCCGTAGTCCTGTTGCGCCCATCGGCCGGCCTGGCGGCGCGAGACCCGGTTGGAGACGGCGGTGGCGGTCCCGGAGACGATCGCGGTGCGGGCGACCCCGCGCAGTAGACCTGGCATGACAGCTTCCTTGTCGTCAGAACGGCCGTGGGCCGCTAGGAGGAGGACCGGCCCTCGGCGGCCTCGAGGGTAGCCAGCAGGTCCTGGACCGGGATTCTTCCGTTGGCCACCATCCGGGCCCCGCTGCGGCGCAGCGCTGCCGCCAGCGGCGCTGCCCATACGTTCTCGTAGACCAGAACGCCGGCGGAGTTGCCGGGTTCGAGGACCGAAGCGGCCTCCTGGAGGTCGTCCTCGTCGAGCAGGCCGGAGGAGGCTCCGTCGAACACGGCGAGGTCGAGTTTGCCGTCGCCGTCGATGTCGGCGATCTCCAGCGCGCTGACCGACCCGTCCGTGTCTTTGCGGATGAAGGACAGGTCAAGGATGCGGATGATGCGCCGGTCGACAAGATTGAGCAGGAGCGGCAGGCTCTCGCCGGTCATCCGATTGCCGGGAAACTCCAGGATCAGATAGTCGATGGGGCCCAACTCGGCAGTTTCGTCGACGCTCATGTGCACTCCTCGTTGGGCTCCAGCCCTCGCCTGCGGCGGGCAACGCCCACAGGCCGTCGGCCACACCGCTCCGTCTTCCATTCCAGCACCACGGGGGCGGCGCCGCACGTCGGCGGCATCCTCTGGCGTACGGGTCGGCTTCTGGCCCGGCGGGGCCGGCACATCGGCGGGCCGGCCGCCCTGGCGGGACGTGTCGGCTGCGAGGTCGTCAGGTGCTCAGGAGCAGGTCAGGAGCCACGGTCCATTCGATGGGGACCGTTCACGGGTCGTCGCGCTGGAGTGACTCGGGAAGAGACCTCTCCGGCGTGTTCTGGTTGGCCACGGCCCGCGTTCAGCCGGCGACGGCGTGCTACCGATGATCGTGTGCGGGGCGGCTGTGGTCGCCGGGCATGGCCGTGGTGCACGGCGACGCGGGCCTTGGAGTGGTCATCGTGAGTTGATGGTCGGTCAGAACGTTTACAACTTGTCCGGTCTTGCGTCCGCAACTGGAGTCTGCCACCGTCACTCACGCAACTGACCCCCCACGAAACGAACTTGAAGGGCGACGCCATGTGTCGGCAGCCGTAGACCCCTCAGGCTGCCGACACTGCGCGATCCGCGATCTGCTTCCATGCCGGGCTCCGGAGATCGTCAGGTGCTGCGCCCCACGCGCATTGCAGTGCGCGTGGGGCGCACATGAAGGCGACCGTCGTGCCGGTGGCGGGTGAAAGACCTGCCCGGCACGGCCCTCCGGCCCGGCGGGAGCATGAAGCGGTGTTCCCTGTGCTTGATCGCTCGTGAGGTCTTACGTGGAACGAACGGCGCCCCCACCAGAGCGGCGGGGCGGTGACTCCAGGCGAGCGTCCCCGGAGAAAAGGCAGCAATGAAACGCACCGGCGTATACGCAGTGTCAGCAGTACTCATTGGATCGGCGATGCCCCTCGGGCTCGCCGGTTCCCCGACGGCTCAGGCCGCTTCCCGGACCTTTTACGTCAGCCCCAACGGTTCCGACGGCAATGCGGGGACTTCCCCGGCCAAGCCGCTGCGCACACTGCAGAAGGCAGCTGACAGCACCGCGCCCGGGGACACCGTCTCCATCATGAACGGCACCTACAAGGAAAGGGCCAACGGATCGGACGTCGTGGTGATATCCCGCTCCGGCCGGGCCGGAGCCCCCATCACCTTCCAGGCGCACCCGGGACACCGCCCCGTCATCGCTCCCGTCACGGCGTGGAACGGCATCCGCATCAACGGTGCCGCTCACATCGTCGTCCGCGGACTGGAGATCAAGGGCAACAACGCCGGCATCTCTCTGTCCGAGGCTGAGCGTGGAGCCAGCACCAAAAGGGGCACGTACAACACCAACTGCCTGTGGGCCGAAAAGAACAAGCGGTCGGGCGCCACACCGCACCACATCACGATCGTCGGCAACACGGTCCACCACTGCCCCGGCCTGGGCATCGGCGCAGGCGACGCCGACCACGTGACCATCGACCGCAACCACGTCTACTCCAACTCGTGGTACTCCGTATTCGCCACCAGCGGCATATCCATTCTGGCCGCGCGCGACGTCGACACGGCAGACGGCAGAAAGTACAAGATCCGCATTACGAACAACACCGTGTACGACAACGAGAGCAAAGTGAAATGGGAGAAGTGCAACTGTTACTCGGACGGTAACGGCATCATCATCGACACCCTCAAGGACAAGGCGAAGGCCGGAGCGACCGGTCCCGACTACCGGGGAAGGGTGCTGGTCGCCAACAACGTCTCGTACAACAACGGCGGTTCAGGCATCCACGCGTACAAGAGCCAGCACGTCGACATCCTGCACAACACGGCGTACCAGAACGGCCGCAGCACCCGCATGGACAGCTACGCCAACATCTACGCCCACGACAGCAAGGACGTCAGGCTTCTGAACAACGTGTCCTACGGCCGTCCCGGTCAGGCGACGAACTCCACGTCCCGCAATGTCGACGTGACCTACGACTACAACGTCTACTACGGCGGGAAGGCCCCCGAGGTGAAGGGGGCCCACGACATCATTGCCGACCCCAAGTTCGTCAAGCCCGGAAGCGCCGCCGGAGCCGTCTTCGCGCTGCGCGCAGGCTCTCCCGCCATCGGATCGGCCAAGCCGCTGGGCGAGGTCACCACGGACATCACCGGCGCCCGGCGGGCCGTGGACGCACCCGACCGTGGTGCCTTCGCCTTCACCACGAGCGGTGCGGCGCCCGGCGCCGATTCCACCGCGGCGAGCGGCTCCGGTTCCACGGCGGCGAACCCGGACGACGGCTCCGCCCAGAAGCTGGGAACCGAGGCCGAGGCCACCGAACCCGCCTCCGTGCGGGACCCGAGCCCTTCGCGCGAGACGAACGCCGGCACGGCAAACGATGTCGGAGCCGACGGGGACAGCGATCCGCTGGCCGAGACGGGAGCCGGGGTGGCGATACCGCTCGGGTTGGCTGCCACGGCGCTGGCGCTCGGTGGAGGGATCATCTTCCTGCTCCGCCGCAGACGCTCCTGGCGGCACCGGCCAGCTTGATCCGCGCCCCAGGGGCATCAGCCCAGCCCTTGCCCGGGCGGTGAGCGGTCCTTCCCGCACCAGCGGGCCGCAGTCACGCGCACCGGTGTGACTGCGGCTCAGGCGGTCCTGCCAGACTGACGGCAGGGCGGCACTCACGAAACAGGACAGGCCCTATCGACGCTGACACAGCGATACCCGATCCGCCTCGAGTCGCGTGGCGGAAGTACATGCGACAGCGCGTACTGGACGCCGCACGCGACCTGACGTGCACGTCGGGCTGGGACCAAGTGAGCCTGTCGGCCGTCGCCGCGGCGGCCGAAGTCTCCCGCCCTTCGGTGTACAAGGAGTTCGGCAACCGGGCGGGCCTCGGGCGTGCTCTGGTGATCAGGGAGACACGTGAGTTCTTGGCCGGCGTGGCCGAGGCCCTGTACCCCGGGCTCCCGGACACCGGAGCTTCTCTGGAGACGGCCATGTACTTCGTTCTCACCGAAGCCCACCACAACCCGCTCATCCGGGCAGTCGTCATGGCTGCCAGGCAGGGCTCCGACAGTCTGTTGCCCTACCTCACCGCCCGCGCTGACCCGATCTTCGACGCGGCTCAGAGCCTGCTGCGCGCCTGGCTCACCGAACGCTTTCCGGGGCAGGACAAGGAGATCATCGACGCAGCGGCGGACATTGCCGTACGCATGACGATCAGCCACCTACTGCTGCCGGGGGCGGCCCCCCGCCCCACAGCAAAGAGGCTCTCCCTGACTGTGCTGAAAGTATTGCGCTAGGAGTTGGGCAGAAGTCACGCCCACATCAGGAGCAATGCGAGGGCGACGGCTGCTTGATAGAACTCGGCGGTCATGTCGTAGCGTGTGGCGATCCCTCGCCACTGCTTCAGGCGGTTGAGGTGATCAGCTGCCCGGAGCCGTGCTCGTTGGATGAGGAAGCCGGCCTGGCCGTCGACGACCTCACCGAGCTGTTCGAAATCCGCGAACCTGACCCGGTGAATGACGGCGAGGCGGCGATGGGCACCGCAGGTGAGGCCGGCGGGCGTAGCGGACCGGTTCTGTTCCGGGGCCGCTCCCGTACAACGAACCGCGCTGGTTGCGGGTCAGTACAGATATGCTCAGTTCACAAGTCCTCGTGCACGGGGACGTCGACGCGATTCTCGACTCCGGCTGTTTGACCGTCAGACGGGATCGGCAGATCACGCACATCCCTCTCGCTGCAGTACGGGAGGTCCGCCCGCGTGGTGACAAGGCCTTGGAGGTCGTGCTCACCGACGGGGCCGTCCACCGGATCGAGGGCGGCAACGCGTACGCCACCGCCGCGTTCCTCACCGCGTTGAACAACGCCCTGCCCGAGGAAAGGGACCCCGCCGACAGCACGCTGATCACCACCGAGGACGGCGGGCACGTTCTCAAAACGTGGCAGGTGTGGACGGGCGGTGCGGCCGTCCTGGCGGCCTACGCCGGCTACGTCTGGTGGACCGGGGCCACCCACGGCGGCACCATGGGCTTTTTTGCCTTCGTTGGGGCGCTCGGAACGCTCATCGGCCTGCTGTGCACTCTCACCGTCCTGGGGAACGCCGTCGACCGCGTGGTCCTCGCCCGGCGAGGCATCACCGTCCTGGCGAAGCGGGCGTACTACCCGAACGGGAAGAAGGCCCGGCACTACACGTTCACCGACACCAGCGGCAACGAGTTCACCCAGGACGCCCCCAACCGGGTCACGGAGAACATCCACGTCGTCTACGACCCGCACATGCCCTCGCACCACAAAGCCAGGGAGCCGCCCTTCATGATCATCCTGAAGCACGCCTTCGGCGGGGCCCTGTCTCTAGGGGTCCTCTGGCTCGGCGGATGGGCGGTGCTCGCGCCCTACCTCTGACCCGGGAACCGCGAAGGAGGGGCGTCTCCGTGAGACGAGACGCAGGCGGCCCTCTATCGCACGGTCAGGGCTCGGCCGGTGTGGCGCCGGCCGTCACCTCGCCGTGCCCACACAGGTGATGGCCGCCCGCACCGACACCCATGCTGCTCCCCGCCGCTGCCCGGTGATCTGTCACCCGGCTTGTGTGACCCGAGGCCCGGCGGTTCCCGCCAAATCAGGCCATTCGTCTGGACGAAGACCGCCGACGAGATCCTCGACAAAGTCGCGGCCGACGGCCGCCGAATCTCTCGTTCGGCTCCCTCATCCGGTCACAGCAGCGTTTCAGTCCGGGCGACGAAGCGGACGAGTTCCTCGGTGGCGCCGCGGGGCAGGCTGGCCACCGCTGCCTTCGGAAGGGTCGTGATCACGGTGCGCAGCTGTGTCGCGAGGTCCGGAAACAGGGCCCAGGCCGAAGCCGGAAGGTTCACGGCGGCAAGCAACAGGTCGCCCTCGTAGAAGTAGGCGTCAAGCATCGGCTCATCGAGCAGCACGCGCACTGTGAGGGGAAGCACGTAGGACAGTGCTACTTGTTGGGAGATGAGGGTGCGTAGATCCGCCGGCTCAAGTTTGCCCAGCGGAACCTGCCGTAGCTCATGCACCTTGCGCACCAGAGGGGTTGCGTCAGAGCCAGGCGGCGCCCAGCGAGGCGAGTCCAGCTCATCGAGCGTGCGGTCGAGGTGCAGCAGACGGTCCATAGGGTTCATCGTGGCCGGGACAGGACGGGGCGGCCTGGTCAGCGTCTACATCGCCTACGGAACAGCTGTAGGAACCGAGCCGTGGAGCCAGGATGACCGATTGTCGGCGACGCTTGAATTGTGAGCCGCATCCGACGGGTGAAAAGTGACCCCCACTGCGTCAGTTGATGTTGTTCATTCCCCCGTGTTGGCGGCG
>NZ_JBSGYQ010000106.1:0-15822 GCF_053610585.1 Streptomyces sp. NPDC054887
GTGCACCCCAATGGGGGTGCACCGCCCGCCGCGTGTTGAGCGACGCACAAGGGGAAGGCGTCCGTCCGCATACTGGGCATGTCTGGCCATGGGTTGGGCATACGACCGTACTGGATCAAGGAATCGAAGCGAGGCAAGTAGTGGCGGAGCCGAAGCGCGGCGGCAGCGGGGCCGACAGTGAGGGCCCCGAGGACCGCAAGCCGCAGTCGGACGAGGCGCGCAGCGCCTTCACTCCGCCGGCCGGGGTGGAGCAGCCGGAACCTCCGGAGGAGGACAGCCCCACCTCGGAGTTCGCCCTCCCGGAAGGGCTGACCACGGGCGAACACCCCGTCCCGCGCGAGGTGTCGGCCTTCGACACCCCGAGCACCTACAGCGCCCGCAACGCGCCGCCCGCCTTCACCCCGGCCCACGGGGTGCCCATGGTCAGGCTGACCAAGGAGGCGCCCTGGCAGGACCGGATGCGCACGCTGCTGCGGATGCCGGTGGGCGACCGGCCGGTGCCGGAGCCGGTGCAGCGGCACGACGACTCCGGGCCCGCCGTGCCGCGCGTGCTGGACCTGACGCTGCGTATCGGCGAGCTGCTGCTCGCGGGCGGCGAGGGGGCCGAGGACGTCGAGGCGGCCATGTTCGGTGTGAGCCGGGCGTACGGCCTCGACCGCTGCGAGCCGAACGTGACGTTCACGCTGCTGTCGATCTCGTACCAGCCCTCGCTGGTCGAGGACCCGGTCACGGCGAGCAGGACCGTGCGCCGCCGGGGCACCGACTACACGCGGCTGGCGGCGGTCTACCACCTGATCGACGACATCACGTCGCCGGACACCGACGTGACGCTGGAGGAGGCGTACCGCACGCTCGCGGAGATACGCCGCAACCGGCACCCGTACCCCGGCTGGGCGCTGACGGCCTCCAGCGGGCTGCTGGCCGGGGCGGCCTCCGTGCTGGTCGGCGGTGGTCCGGTGGTGTTCCTCGCCGCCGCGATCGGAGCGATGCTCGGCGACCGGCTGGCGTGGCTGTGCGCGGGGCGCGGGCTGCCGGAGTTCTACCAGTTCCTGGTGGCGGCGATGCCGCCCGCCGCGATAGGGGTGGCGCTCACCCTGGCCCCCACGACGACGATGTGGGACGTGCGGCCGTCGGCCGTGATCACCGGTGGGCTGTTCGCCCTGCTGCCGGGGCGGGCCCTGGTCGCGGGCGTCCAGGACGGCCTGACCGGCTACTACATCACCGCGTCGGCGCGGCTGCTCGAAGTCATGTACTTCTTCATCGCGATCGTCATCGGCGTGCTGGTGGTGCTCTACCTGGGCGTGCAGCTGGACGCCGAGCTGCACGCGGCCACGGCGCTGGAGACCGTCGAGCGCCCGGTGACGCAGATCCTGGCGTCGATGCTGCTCTGCTTCGCCTTCGCGATCCTGCTCCAGCAGCAGCGCAACACCGTGCTGATGGTGACGCTGAACGGCGGAGTGGCCTGGATCGTGTACGGCGCGATGCACGACGTCGGCGAGATCTCCGCGGTGGCCTCGACGGCCGTCGCGGCCGGCCTCGTGGGCCTCTTCGGGCAGCTGTTCTCGCGCTACCAGTACGCGTCGGCGCTGCCGTACGTCACGGCGGCGATCGGACCGCTGCTGCCGGGTTCCTCGACGTACTTCGGACTGCTCGGCATCGCGCAGAACGACCTGAACCAGGGGCTCGCGTCGCTGTCGACGGCGGCGGCGCTGTCGCTGGCCATCGCCATCGGGGTGAACCTCGGCGGCGAGATCTCCCGGCTCTTCCTGAAGATGCCGGGAGCCGGCCGGGGGGCGAGCCGCCGCGCGGCCAAGCGGACGCGCGGCTTCTAGGGTCTGTCCGGCCCGGCCCCCGCCGGGCCCGCCCCGTCAGCGCTTGGCGTGGCGGCCGCGCGAGGACGGGGGCGTGCCGTCGGGGTGGTCGCCGCCGGCGGCCCGTGCCTTCTTGTTCTTGCCGCGGGCGCGCAGGAACTCGATGACGATCGGGAGGACCGAGATCAGCACGATCAGGATCAGGATCGCCTCGATGTGCTTGTGCACGAACTCGATCTTGCCGAGCGAGGCGCCGAGCAGCGTGACGCCGGCTCCCCACAGCACACCACCGATGATGTTGAACGTGATGAACGAGCGGTAGTTCATCCGGCTCACGCCGGCGATGATCGGCGTGAAGGTGCGGACGATCGGCACGAAGCGGGCCAGCACCAGCGACTTGGGGCCGTACTTCTCGAAGAAGTCGTGGGCCTTCTCGACGTTCTCCTGTTTGAAGAGTCTGGAGTCGGGGCGCTTGAACAGGGCCGGTCCGACCTTGCGGCCGAAGAGGTAGCCGACCTGGTCGCCGAGGATCGCCGCGAGGACGACCAGGGTGCAGACCAGCCACAGCGGGGTGTCCAGCACGCCCGTGGTCACCAGCAGGCCGGTGGTGAACAGCAGCGAGTCGCCCGGCAGGAAGAAGCCGATGAGCAGGCCGGACTCGGCGAAGACGATGACCAGCAGGCCGATCAGGCCGAACTGCTCCAGGAGGTAGTCGGGATCCAGCCAGGAGGGTCCGAGCGCAATCGTATTCACGGGTACCGGGCTCCTGGGTGGGGTCGTCGTCAGCGGGTGTGCTGCCCAAAGCTATCAACGCCACTGGTGTGCTCTCGGTTCCAGTCGGCCCTAGAGGATGCGAAGGGGCCGGACTGCGGCCAAGCTGTCCGGCAGGAGGTGGATGCGGATGGGCATCGAGGATTACGGCGGCGGGCAGGGCACCCAGTCCGATGTGCTGGTGGTGACCACGAACGACGCGCCCGGGTACCGGGTGGAGCGCGTGATCGGTGAGGTCTTCGGCCTGACGGTGCGCTCACGGCACCTGGGGAGCCAGATCGGCGCCGGGCTGAAGTCGATGATCGGCGGCGAGCTCAAGGGGCTCACCAAGACGCTCGTGGAGACCCGCAACCAGGCGATGGAGCGGCTCGTCGAGCAGGCCAGGGCGCGGGGCGCGAACGGCGTGCTGATGATGCGTTTCGACGTGACCGACGCGGCCGACGTGGGCACCGAGGTGTGCGCGTACGGCACGGCGGTCGTCCTCGCCAAGGAGTGACCGGCGGGTCCGGTACGGCTCCGGGGCGCCTTCCGGAGCCGTACCGGACCACTGGGCGTACGGACCGGACGGCCGGCCGCCGCTGCGTGCTTACGCGTGGCGGGCCGCGTTGGCCAGGATCGCCTCGCGCAGGTACGCGGCAAGGCCCGGCTTCGCCGCGTCGATGGACGTGGTGAAGCGCTCGTCGGCGACGTACATCTCGGCCAGGCGCACGTGCATGTCGTAGCCGCAGTCGTAGTGGTTGCGGCTGATCCAGGACCGGTGCTCCTCCGCGAGGTCCATGGCGCGCGCCGAGTCCGGCGCCGCGCCGTCCTCCATGGCGGCGACCAGGCGGGCGGTGTTCCGCTCGCCCTCCGCCTTGACGCGCTGCCAGTCCTCCTTGGTGTACGAGGCGCTCCGGCGCCGGGACTCCTCGTACGCCGCGCTGTCGCCCCAGCGCCGCCCGACCTCCTCGGCGTACTGCTCGGGGTCGTGGTCCCCGAAGACCTCGAACTTCTCCCGCGGGGTGAGATTGATGCCCATCTTCCTTGCCTCCAAGGCGGTTTCGACGGCGGCCGCCATCTCCTGAAGCTTCGCGATCCGGGCGGACAGCAGTCCGTGCCGGCGCCGCAGGTGCTCCCGCGGGTCCGCGTCCGGGTCGTCGAGGAGGGCCGCCACCTCGTCGAGCGGAAAGCCGAGCTCCCGGTAGAACAGGATCTGCTGCAACCGGTCGAGGTCGGCGTCGTCATAGCGCCGGTGACCCGCACGGCTGCGGCCGCCCGGGGAGAGCAGCCCGATCTCGTCGTAGTGGTGCAGGGTGCGCACCGTCACTCCGGCGAATCCGGCGACCTGTCCCACGGAGTAGCTCATCGCCTTCCGCTCCTTCCTTTGTCGGTACACGTCGCAGCCTGACGCCTCACGCCACGTGAGGTGCAAGCCGCCGCCACTGGAGTGCTATGCCCCGTTATGCACCCTTATGGTGAGCGCATGGCACTTCACCGAGGCGGTACGGGCCGGGACAGCGAGCGCCACCGCGAGCTCGCCCTCAACCCCTTCTACGGCGCCGCCGACCCGGTCGGCGGCATGGAGGCCGCTCCGCCCCGGCACCGGCTGCCGGACGGGCCCATGGCGCCCACGACGGCGTACCAGCTCGTGCACGACGAGCTGATGCTCGACGGCAACTCCCGGCTCAACCTGGCCACCTTCGTCACCACCTGGATGGAACCGCAGGCGGGTGTGCTGATGAGCGAGTGCCGGGACAAGAACATGATCGACAAGGACGAGTACCCGCGCACCGCCGAGCTGGAGCGCCGCTGCGTGACCATGCTGGCCGATCTGTGGCACGCACCGGACCCCTCGGCGGCCGTGGGGTGCTCGACCACCGGCTCCAGCGAGGCGTGCATGCTCGCCGGGATGGCGCTCAAGCGCCGCTGGGCGCGCAGGAACGCCGACCGGTACCCGGGTGCGGCCCGGCCCAACCTCGTGATGGGCGTGAACGTCCAGGTGTGCTGGGACAAGTTCTGCAACTTCTGGGAGGTCGAGGCGCGCCAGGTCCCCATGGAGGGCGACCGTTTCCACCTCGACCCGCAGGCCGCCGCGGCCCTCTGCGACGAGAACACCATCGGCGTGGTCGCCGTCCTCGGTTCCACCTTCGACGGCTCGTACGAACCGGTCGCCGACATCTGCGCGGCCCTGGACGGCCTCCAGGAGCGCACGGGCCTCGACGTGCCCGTGCACGTGGACGGGGCGTCCGGCGCGATGATCGCCCCCTTCCTCGACGAGGACCTCGTGTGGGACTTCCGGCTGCCGAGGGTCTCCTCCGTCAACACCTCCGGGCACAAGTACGGACTGGTCTATCCGGGGGTGGGCTGGGCGCTGTGGCGCTCCCCCGCCGAACTCCCCGAGGAACTGGTCTTCCGGGTCAACTACCTGGGCGGCGACATGCCGACCTTCGCCCTCAACTTCTCCCGCCCCGGGGCCCAGGTGGTCGCGCAGTACTACACGTTCCTGCGGCTCGGCCGGGACGGGTACCGGGCCGTGCAGCAGGCGTCGAGGGACGTGGCCCGGGGGCTCGCCGGGCGCATCGGGGGGATGGACGACTTCCGACTCCTCTCCGCGGGAGACGAGTTGCCGGTGTTCGCCTTCACCACCGCGCCCGGCGTACGGAACTTCGACGTCTTCGACGTGTCGCGGCGGCTGCGGGAGCGGGGGTGGCTGGTGCCGGCGTACACCTTCCCCGAGAACCGGGAGGACCTCGCCGTGCTGCGGGTCGTGTGCCGCAACGGTTTCTCGGCGGATCTGGCAGATCTGCTGGTGGAGAGCTTCGAGCAGGTGCTGCCGGAGCTGCGCGCGCAGTCCGGCCCGGCGACCCGCGACGCGTCCGCCGCGACCTCCTTCCACCACTGAGGGGGAGCCCTCACAGCCCGGGCCCCGCACCGGTTCAGTCCTCGCAGGTGCTCAGGGTGAACGCGTCCCACCGCACTCCATCGGCGGACAGCCGGTAGTCGCAGCCGCCCCCGCTCACCAGACGGCCCGCGCCCACCGTCGAGACGTGGCCGGAAACCGGTCCGCCGGGCGTCCGGCCGAAGGTACGGCCGCCGTCCCGGCTGGTGTACTGGCCGCTCTCGGCGGACAGGCGCAGATCGTCGCCGGCGCCCGGGACCAGTACGCCCAGCAGCGTGCGCGGCTCCCGCCGGGCGCCCGTCGTCCAGGTCCGCTCCCAGGTGCGGCCGCCGTCCCGGCTGCGGTGGACGGCCCGTACGGGGTTGAGGACCGGCTCGCCGGCCGGCAACTCCCCCGTCTCGGCCGCGTAGACGACGCCGTCGCCCACCGAGACCCGTACGTCCCGGCCCGGCGTGCGCGCCGGGCTGTCGAGCACGCCCGCCGTCCACGTGCGGCCCGCGTCGCGGGACACGGCCACCGCAGGGGCGCCGCTGCCGGGGTCGCGGCCGGAGACCCACCACGAGCCGTCGGGCTCGGCGTACGTCGCGGGACCCAGGCGCCCGGCGAGCGGCGGGCGGGACGTCAGCTCATGGAGTCTGCCGTCGGCCGGGGACAGCACCATCAGCCGGTCCCGGGCGCACGCCGAGCCGTCGGGGGCGGACGGGTAGCCGCAGTACGCCGAGAGCGCGGCGCCCACCGGGATCGACGCCACCGTCCCCGCGCGCCGCACGTCACGGGCCTGCCAGGACCGGCCGCCGTCCGACGTGAACCAGCTGCGGTGCCGGTCCTCCGCCAGGCCCGCGTGCACCCATGCGCGGCCCGGGCCCAGGACCCTCAGGTCCGCCGACACGCCGTCCGTTCCGCGCCGCTCGCCCAGCGGCGAGTCGCGCAGCCGCCACTGGGGCGCGCCCCGGTCCCGCACCGCCACGTACTGACGGCAGAACCCGTTCTCGGGCCGTTCCGCGTCCCCCACGCACTTCGCGAGCAGCACGAAGCCGCTGCCGTCCGCCGCGAACCCCGCCATGTGCGCCGAGCCGGGCAGTTCGCGGCCCGACGGCACGGCAGGCGCGGGCGGGAGCGTGCGCGGCTGCGGCGCCGCCCCGCGGTCCCGGGCGCGCTCCTCGGTGTCGCACGCCGCCAGCAGCGCGCCCAGCGTCGTCAGCACCGAGAGCGCGGCGAGCACCGCGCTCGTCCGCACCCCGCCCCGTGCGCTCCGCTTCCGCATCGAACCCCCCGGTCTCGCGGGCCGCGCGGTCCACGGGCGGGACCGCCTCACCCTCTGATACACCGGGGACCGCGGCGGGGTTCCCCCCGGAGCCGGCCAATTTCTCAGCCCGCCGGTACGCCGCGCTCCAGGGCCACCAGCTCGAACGCCGTCCTGCCGTCCAGACTCTCGCGGATGATGTCGGCGTGACCGGAGTGGCGGGACATCTCCGTGATCAGCCGCAGCAGCAGCCAGCGCATCGACACCCGCTCACTGTCCGGAAACCACGGCTCGTCCGGCAGCGGGAAGGTCTCGTCGAGGCTGGGCAGCGACCGGACGAACTCCTCGGTCCTCCGCGCGACCCGTGCCCAGTACGCCAGCCGGCTCTCCACCGTCTCGTCGCCGGTCAGCCGGAAGCTGTCGCCCCAGTCCGCCTCGGTCCGCCGCACCTCCGGCGCCACCTGGCGTGCTCGCGCCAGCCAGCCCTCCTCGACCTCGGAGACGTGCTTGAGGAGCCCGGACAGGGAGAGGTCGCTCGCGCTGGGCGTGGTGGCGGCCTGCTCGTCGGTCAGGCCGATCAGCGCCCTGCGGACCCCGCCGCGCTCCGCGTCGAGGAAGGCCAGCAGCGCACCGCGCTCGTCGCCCGGGGTCTCCGCGTTCACGTGTACGACCATGACGTCCGCCTCTCGTGGTCCTGCCCTCGTCGAACTGACAGAACACACGCTACGAACCCTTGCGGACAGCTTCCGTCCTCAAGTGGCGGAGAGGGGCGGAGAGGGGCGGAGAGGGGCGGATCAGAACGGGAAGTCGGTACGCCCGTGCTGCACGGAGATCCACTTCTGCGTGGTGAACGCCTCCACCGCCGAGTCGCCGTTGAGCCGCCCGATGCCCGACAGCTTCTCGCCGCCGAAGGCCACCTGCGGCTCGTCCTGGACGGTCGAGTCGTTGACGTGGATCATGCCGGTCTCGACCCGCTTGGCGAACCGGACGCCGCGCTCCAGGTTCCCCGTGTGGACCGCCCCGCTCAGCCCGTACTGGCTGTCGTTGGCCATCCGTACGGCCTCTTCCTCGCCGTCGAAGGGGATCAGCAGCACCACGGGGCCGAAGATCTCCTGCGTGAGGACAGCGGAGTCGGCGGGCAGCCCGCTCAGTACGGTCGGCTCCACGAGGTTGCCGCGCACAGCGCCCTGCACGAGGGCCGTCGCGCCCTCCGCGAGCGCCTGGTCGACGAGCGCCGTCAGGGATTCCGCCTGGAACGTGTTGATGACCGGGCCGATGTGGGTCCCGGGGTCGGCCGGGTCGCCGGTGACCAAGGAGCGCACCTTCGCGACGAACTTCTCCGTGAACTCCGCCTCGACGGACCGGTCGACCAGGATGCGGTTGGCGGCCATGCAGACCTGCCCCTGGTACACGAAGCGGCTGAAGACCGCGGCGTCCACGGCGTAGTCGACGTCCGCGTCGTCGAGCACGACGAGCGCGCTGTTGCCGCTCAGCTCCAGCACCGCGCGCTTGAAGTGGCTCGCGGCGACGGCGGCGACGTGCCGGCCCACCTTGTCGGAGCCGGCGAAGGAGATCACCTTCGGCACCCGGTGCTCTATCAGCGCGTCACCGATCTCGGCGATGTCGGTGACCAGCACGTTCAGCAGTCCGGCGGGCAGCCCGGCGTCCTCGAAGATCTTGGCTATGAGCCCGCCGCCGACGACGGGGGTGTTCTGGTTCGGCTTGATGACGACGGCGTTGCCCAGCGCGAGGGCGGGGGCGACGGACTTGATCGTCACGAGGAACGGGAAGTTGAAGGGGCTGATGACGCCGACGACGCCGACCGGCAGCCGGTAGACGCGGTTCTCCTTGCCCTCCACCGGCGAGGGCAGGATGCGCCCCTCGGGCCGCACGGCGGTCTGCATCGCCTCGCGCAGGAACTCCTTGGCCAGGTGGACCTCGTACGCCGCCTTCAGCCGCGTGCCGCCGAGCTCGTCGATGATCGCCTCGACGATCTCGTCCTCGCGGTCCTGCGTGATCCGCAGGGCCCGTTCGAGGACGTCCCTCCTGCGGTACGCGCTCGCCCCGGCCCAGGCCGGCTGCGCGCGCTCCGCCGCGAGATACGCCTGGTCGACCTCGTCCACCGAGGCGACGGTGATCGCCGCGAGCTTCTCCCCGTTGTACGGGTTGAAGTCGATGATGTCCCACGAGCCGCTGCCGGTCCGCCACTCGCCGTCGATGTACTGGTGGGCCAGGTCGGTGAAGAAGGACATGCGATCCCTTACTGCAAGGTGTGCAGGTGCGGACTCCTGATAAAACGTCATCCTACTGGCCGGTTATGTGAGTTGGAGTAGACCGCGGAGCACATCCCGGGTCTCGGCCGCACTCGGGCTGTCCTTCTGGAGCCGCTCCATCACCCTCTGGTACTGGGCGACCTCCTCGCGCTTGTCCAGATAGAGCGCGCTCGTCAGCTGCTCCAGGTAGACCAGGTCCGAGAGGTCCGACTCCGGGAACTGGAGCATCGTGAAGGCGCCGCTCTCGCCGGCGTGCCCGCCGAAGCTGAAGGGCATCACCTGGAGCGTGATGTTCGGCTGCTCGGACACCTCGATGAGGTGCTGGAGCTGCCCGCGCATCACGGCCCGGTCGCCGTACGGGCGGCGCAGCGCCGCCTCGTCCAGGACGGCGTGGAAGTGCGGCGCGCGCTCGGAGACGAGGACCTTCTGGCGTTCCAGGCGCAGGGCCACCCGGCGGTCGATCTCGGCCGCGCTCGCGTGCGGCATGCCGCGGGAGACGACGGCGTGTGCGTAGCTCTCCGTCTGCAACAGCCCGTGCACGAACTGGACTTCGTAGATCCGGATGAGGGAGGCGGCGCCTTCGAGTCCGATGTACGTCTGGAACCAGCCGGGCAGCACATCGCCGTAACTGTGCCACCAGCCCGCCACGTTGGCCTCCCGGGCCAGGCTCAGCAGCGACTCGCGCTCGGCCTGGTCCGTGACGCCGTAGAGCGTGAGCAGGTCCTCGACGTCCCTGGCCTTGAAGCTCACCCGTCCCAACTCCATGCGGCTGATCTTCGATTCGGATGCGCGGATCGAGTAGCCGGCCGCTTCCCGGGTGACCCCGCGCGATTCGCGCAGCCGCCTGAGCTGCGACCCCAGCAGGATGCGCCGCACCACGGAGCCGCTCGACTCGCCTGCGGTCACTTCTCCAGCCCTCCCCAGTCCGACAGTTCACTCGCGGAGCGACCTCCCCCAGGTGCCCGAGAGCCGCAGTCTGCCACTAAAACGCTTCAGCCCGTACTCATCCGATTACGGAAATGGCAAGAGCTGTACAAGTCACCGAAAGATACCCAGGGAAGAAATGAGCAAGAAACGCCATGGGTCCGGACACGTCCGGCGCGTGCACGTGCATCTGCCCTTGCATCTGCCGTACGCATTCGGAACCATGGTCCGCGCGCACCTGCATGCTTTTTCGTGCTGTCGCCGTACTACCGCCGCATCGCTACCGCTGTATCGCAACGACCGCGAATCCCGGGAGTGCCTCGCATGGGGACGAATGGATCGACCATGCTCGAGCCGTTAAGGCAGGGCCTTCCACCCATCGACCCCGCAGCGGTCTCCACCTCGGCCTCCTGCGCGCTCCCGCCCCGGTACGACGCGGTGCGCGGCGCCCGCCAGTTCACCAAGTCGACGCTGGCCCGGTGGGAGCTCGGCGAGTGTTTCGACGACGTGGCACTGGTCGTCTCCGAGCTCGTCACCAACGCGCTGCGGCACGCGCTGCCGGCCGACACCCCGCGCGCGGGCGACCAGGACCCTCCCGTACGACTGCATCTGATGCACTGGACCTCGCGCCTGGTGTGCGCCGTGCGCGATCCCAGTCACGAGAGCCCGGAGGCGCGGGAGACGGACGACTTCTCCGCCGAGTCGGGGCGGGGTCTGTTCCTGGTGGACTCGTTCAGCGACAGCTGGGGGTGGCACCCCTTGGCCGGGACGCTCAAGGGCAAGGTCGTGTGGGCGCTGTTCCGGCTCGGGAGCGAGCAGCGGTAGACCGGCGGGGACGGACCGGCGAAGTGGCGTACGGAGCGGGGCGGCGGACCGGGGGGAGCCGGTCAGCCGCCGGCCGTCAGGTGGTCGAACTCGCCGTCCTTGATGCCGAGCAGCATCGCCTCGATCTCGGCCGGCGTGTAGACCAGGGCGGGTCCGTCCGGGTGCCGCGAATTGCGGACTGCCACATTCCCACCCGGCAATTTCGCGAACTCCACACAGGAGCCCTGCGAGTTGCTGTGCCTGCTCTTCTGCCAGACCACCCCGTGGAGCTCTGTGGCGGCCATGCCGTTGTACGCGTGGTGCACAGATCGCTCCCGGAAAGTGCAGATGTCAACTGCCCCGGATCATAGCTTTGTTCACTTGCTGATGCATGGGCAGATGCACGTGCACGCGGGGTGCTCCCTCGGTTACAGATCTCCGGATCAGCGCGAGGAGTACGGCAGCAGGGCCATCTCCCTGGCGTTCTTCACGGCCCGGGTCAGCTGCCGCTGCTGCTGGGCCGAGACCCTTGTCACACGACGGCTGCGGATCTTCCCGCGGTCCGAAATGAATTTCCGCAGGAGATCGGTGTCCTTGTAGTCAATGTACGTAATCCCCGCCTCGTCCAGCGGATTGGGGCGGGACTTGAGGGGCTTACGAGGGTCTTTACCTCGGGACGGTCGGGACATCAGGCCTCCAGAAGGGAATCGAAAGCGGACGGCAGGCGCTTCCACGCATCGCGCCCCGCCGCGTATTCGGCGTCGGTCAGCAAGCAGGACTCCAGGAGCTCTTCGAGCCCGCCCCGGTCGAGACCGGGCGAGGTGAAGACCAGGTGCTGACAGCAGTCGCCGTGCTCGGGGTGCCAGTCGAGCGCGGCCGCCGCCCGGCGCACCGCCGGCACCATCTCCCACGCGGCGTCCGGCAGCGACGCCAGCCACGGCCCGGCGCTCTCCACGCACAGCGCGCCCCCCGCCGCGTCCCACGCCATCAGCGTGTCCGGGCGGTCCGCGAGCCAGAAGCGGCCGCGGCTGCGGGCGGCGGCGCAGGTGAGGTCCTCCAGCGCCTCGTACAGACGCCCCGGGTGGAAGGGGCGGTCGCGGTGCCACACCAGCGTGCCGACCCCCCGGTCGTCGGCGTCCTGCGGCAGCAGCGCGCAGGCGGGATGCTGGCGGGTCGCCGCCGCCTCGACGTCGAAGCCGGCGAAGGCCGCCTCGGCCAGTTCGCCGGAGGCCGCGCGCACCCGGCGGGCCGTCGGGTGGAGCTGCGCGAGCAGCGCCTCGTCCTGCTCGTCCGCCTCTTCGCTGTCCACCACGGCGAGGACCGGGGCGTACTCCAACTGGCGCGCCCAGGTGTCCGCGACCGTCCGCCGGTCGCTCGCCGCCGCGGCCAGTCCGGCCTCCGACAGGTCGTCGCCGCAGCCGAGGTACGGCAGGAGCAGGGCGGGGTCGACCGCCGTCATGACGGCGGTCAGGTCGAGGACGCCGCCGCCGTGCGCGACGACGACCTCGGCCATCGCCCGGGGTTCGACGGAGTCCCACAGCTCGACGACCGCGAGGCGGGTGAGCCCGCTGCCGGCCAGCCGCTCCAGTTCGGGCACGAGATCGTCGCGCAGCGCGCAGCACGCGCAGTCGTTGACCAGCGGCGCCTCGCCCGACGCGCTCTCGCCCAGGGCGTCGCGGACCGTGCGGCGTACCGTCCCCTCGGCCGCGGTCGAGAGGTCGTGGTGCAGCGCGACGCTGCCGGGGACCTGGCGCAGGAGCTGCTCCACGACCTCTTTGCGGGCGTCCGAGTGCAGCCCTCCGACGATGGCGACGGGCAGCCTCTCCTTCTCGCTCACTACTTCGCTCCGTAGCGACGCTCGAAGCGCTCCACACGGCCCGCCGTGTCCAGCACACGCGCCGTGCCCGTGTAGAAGGGGTGGCTCCGCGAGGAGATCTCGACGTCGACGACGGGGTACGTACGGCCGTCCTCCCACTCCACCGTCCTGTCGCTGGACATGGTGGAGCGGGTGAGGAAGGCGAAGCCGCCGGCCTTGTCGCGGAAGACGACGGGGCCGTACGACGGGTGGATTCCGGGCTTCATCTACTGATGCCCCCTTCTGGTCTGGCTGCTGGTCCGGTCAGCGCTCTTCGCGGAAGTCGACGTGCCGGCGCACGACCGGGTCGAACTTGCGGAGCGTCATGCGGTCGGGGTCGTTGCGGCGGTTCTTGCGGGTCACGTACGTGTAGCCGGTCCCCGCCGTGGACCTGAGCTTGATGATCGGGCGGATTTCGTTGCGTGCCATGTGGTTAGTATATGGAAATGGTTCCCATTTTTAAAGAGGAGTGATCGCACCTTGTCCGCCCACTGCCAGCTGACCGGCGCCCAGCCGGGATTCGGCAACAACATCTCCCACTCGCACCGGCGCACCTCCCGCCGCTTCGACCCGAACATCCAGCGCAAGCGCTACTGGCTGGCGAGCGAGGGCCGCCACGTGCGCCTCACGCTCAGCGCCCGGGCCGTCAAGACCATCGACACGATCGGCATCGAGGCGGCCGTGGCCCGCATCCGCGCGCGAGGGGTGAAGGTCTGATGGCGAAGAAGAGCAAGATCGCGCGCAACGAGCGGCGCAAGGCCGTCGTGGAGCGGTACGCCGAGCGGCGGGCCGAGCTGAAGGACATCCTCCGCAAGCCCGGGACGGGCGCGACCGAACGCGCCGCCGCCCTGGAGGAACTGCGCCGCCAGCCGCGCGACGCGAGCGCCACCCGGGTGCGCAACCGCGACAGCGTGGACGGCCGGCCCCGGGGCCACCTACGGAAGTTCGGGCTCTCCCGGGTGCGGATGCGGGAGCAGGCACATGCCGGTTTCCTCCCCGGAGTGCGCAAGTCCTCCTGGTAGCTTGGCGCGTTCTGACCTACCGAATCTGGGAGTCCGGAGTGCGTGAGTACGTACGTACCACCGTCGCGGCGGCCATTGTCGCCGCCGCGCTCGCCTTGACCGGTTGCAGCGGCGACAGCGGCGGCGGCGCCGACGGCGACAAGGGCAGGGACAAGGGCACGAGCACCGGCGGTGACGCCGGTCAGGGCGGTACGCCGCCCGGCGGGGGCCGGGGGGCGTCGGCGGACGTCGCCGGGTCCTGGCTCGCGACGACCGACGGGAAGATCATCGCGCTGATCATCCAGGGGTCCGACGCGGCGGTGGCCGGTGAGCACGTCTGCACCGGGACGGTCGCCAGGGCCGCCGAGGTGACGCTCAAGCTCAAGTGCGCGGACGGCGACGCGGACCGTACGACCGGCGTGGCGGTCCCGGGCGCCGGCGGCGACTCGCTCACCGTGAAGTGGGACAGCGGGATCAAGGACGCGTTCCGCAAGTCCGCGCCCGGCGACAAGCTGCCGGACGGCATCCCCTCGGACATGCCGAAGCTGCCGGGTTCCTGACGGCGGGTGGGCGAACGGGCCGCGGCTCCCTCGGGGGCCGCGGCCCTTCGTCGTGCGGGGGACCCACCGGGTGGCCGTCACGGGCAGATCAGCGGGCCATCGGCAAGCGGGCGGGGCGCAGCGAGTCACCGGCCGGGCGGGCGACGGGTCAGCGGGTCAGCGGGTCAGCGGGTCAGCGGGTCAGCGGGGGATGGTGGGGCGGGGGCCCATGCTCGCGCGGTCGGCGGCCGCTGTGCCGTGCTCCCAGCCCGCGTGGTCGCTGACACCGCGTACCCGCGTGGACGTCGTCGCGGGGAACATCCGCTCCGCCCGGTCCTCCACCGCCACGTCCCGCGCCGCAAGCACCGGCAGCAGCGAGCCGCCGGCCTCCTCGGTCACGTGGCCCGTCGCCTCCGACAGGCGCTGGCCGAGCCGGCTCGCGTACGCCGTCAGGAACGCCTGGCGGAACGTCTTCGTGCGCTTGCGGCCGGCCGACCGCTGCGCCGCCTCGGCGCGGGTCATCGCCGCCGTGCCCTGGACGAGGAGGGAGGTGTAGAGCAGCTCGACGGACTCCAGGTCGGGTTCGAAGCCGACGACCGTGGAGAAGTTCAGGTCGCTGTTCCACACCGCGCGGCAGCGGTTCGCGGAGGCGGCGGCGTCGAGGAGGATCGCCTTGGCCGTCTCGTACGGGGCGTCCACCCCGATCCGGCAGGCCGTCGGGGTGTCACCGGTGTGCCCCTGCGCGGCCAGCAGCGCGGCGTCGATGCTGTGGCGTGCCATCAGCTCCTGCGCCTTGGCGGTGAGCGCCTCGGCCTCGTCGGGGAAGTCCGTTCCCTCGGCCTTGGCCAGCAGCGCGCGGATGCGGCCGAGCATGCGCGGCTCGTCGGGGGTTGCCGCGTGCGGGCGGGCGTGCACGGGCTCGCCGGGGGGCGGACCGACCGGCTCGATCGCGGGAAGGCGGACGAGGAGGCGGAACAGTTCGAGGAACGCCGTGGCGAGTGAGAAGCGGTCCGTCCGCTCCCGCGCGGCGAGTTCGTCGGCGTACCGGTCGTCACCCTTCCACCAGGGCCGTACGGCTTCGAGTTCGCGCAGCTGCGCCTCCCAGCGGGGGGCTGTCCGGGCGTACCGGCGGTTCTCGGCGGCGATCAGGTCGGTGGTCAGCCGCACATGGCGTTCGTCGAGGTCGCGGCGCACGATCCGCACCACGTCGGCGGGCTGCCAGCCGCGCTCCCAGGCCCGGCGTACGAACTCCTCGCCGCGCCGCAGGATGTCGCGGCCCGCGTCGCGCCAGGGAGCGGCGGCGATCAGTGAGGCGCCGAGGTCGAGTCCCGCGTCGCCTTCGGCGTACACCGCACCGGACATCGCCTTCTCCACCTGCTCCATGCCCTCGATGGTGTCACGAGCCGGTACGGGGGCGGGGTGGGCATACCCGACGTCGGCTCAGCGGGCGTGCCCGGCGGGCGTCACGGCCGCGAGCACCCAGGCCGTACGGCCTGACGGCCCCCCACAGGACATAGGGCAAGGCCGAAGCAGGCTGCCTCGCCCCGCCCGCACGAGAACGGTGGTTTCGCAGGGAGGCTCCCCGCAGCCCGCCCGGACGGCCCGGAGTGCCCGAGGGGACGTGCCGGGGCGCTCCCCGCAGGGTGTCGAACGCAACCACCCCCCAGAAACCGCAGCACTGCCCGAACGTTCGACACCCGAGGAGACGCCCCGCCACGGCACC
>NZ_JBSGYQ010000107.1:0-15110 GCF_053610585.1 Streptomyces sp. NPDC054887
CGCCGCCAACACGGGGGAATGAACAACATCAACTGACGCAGTGGGGGTCACTTTTCACCCGTCGGATGCGGCTCACAATTCAAGCGTCGCCGACATCGGCGGTTCTAGTGCTCCCGTCTCGCCTCCGCATGGTGCCCATCGCTGCCCCTCCCCTTGTCTGTTTCCCTCAGCTCTGGAGGCTCCTTGCGCAGAATCAGGTCCGTTCTGATTGCTGCCGTGACGACGGCGACCTGCTTGGTCGCCGTGGTCCCACGCGGTACAGGCGGCCAGTCCATCCCCCCAGACCGTCCCCCGGCTCACCGCCTGGACATCTGCCGGCGGAACCCCGGCAATCCCTTCCCGGTGCACGTGTCGTTGTGGACAGTGCAGCTGCGGTTCAGTGAGCCTTCTCAGCGGTGATTCTGCAGGTGAGGATGGCTCCGGCGATTGACGTGCGTTTGTTGGGGCTGGCGGGCGCTTTGCGGAGGATGCGCCAGGTCTTGATGCGGGCGATGGCTCTCTCGACGGGCGACCGGAACTGGGAGTGGGCTCGGTGACGGACTTCTGTTCGGTGGTGAACTCCTTCCCCGGCTTTCGGCGGTAAGGAACAGCCGCGATGTCACCGGCTCCCTGATAGGACTTGTCGGCCAGAACGGGGATGCCGAGCCGGATGCATGTGGCGATGATCCGGTGCCGGCGTACAGCGGTCAGGTCGTGAAGGCGACCCGGCAAGGCGGGCGAGAGCCACACCAGCTTTCCGTCCGGGGCAGTGGTGAACTGCAAGGTTCTCCGTGGCGTCGGTGTTTTCCCGAGCAGTCGGCCCGGCTGTCGCCGTCCCGGTCGCACTCGGCGAAGGTCCCGTCGAGCAGGACGTAGCGGGCATTGGCGGCTCTCAGGGCCGCGGTCAAACCCGGTGCCTGGCCGATCAGGAGCGCGATCACTGCGTAGGCGTAGCTGTGGGCAGTGATCGCGCTGATCCCGAACCTTGCCGCGATCTGGGCGAGGGTGTGTCGTTCTTCTTCAAGTACGCCAGCGCGGCCAGGGCGCGCCCGGAAGGTGGCAGCTTGCACCTGCGGTCGCCCTTCCGGGTGACGATCAGCATCGTGACGCACGATAGGGAATAAACGGAGCCCCAAGTCTGAAGAGTTGAGCTTAGAGACCTTGCTCAACAGCCTTGGGGCTTCGCCCGTTTCCCCCTCCGCCACCTCATGACCCGAACGGAGATGTTCAGTGGACCGCGCCTCCTGACCAGCCAGGGATCACTCGACAGAAACTGGATCAGGTCGGCAACAAGTTTGAGCTTGTTCCGCTTTGACGGACACCATTGGTGTGGTGGTCAGGCTGCGAGTGCGGTCTCGTATTCGGCGGGACTGCGATAGCCGAGGCTGCTGTGCAGACGGTGCAAGTTGTACCAGCCCTCGATGAAATCGAAGATCGCGGTGCGGGCGGCGGCCCGGCTGGGCCAGGAGATGGCGTCGAGCAGCTCCCTCTTGATGGTGGCGAAGAACGACTCGGCGAGTGCGTTGTCCCAGCACTGTCCGGTGCGGCCGACCGACAGGCGCACCCCCAACTGGCGTGCCAGTGCAGCGAATTGCTGGCTGGTGTACTGGCCGGGTTCAACCAGTCGTAGCAACACTCCTGATCAGAGAGGTGTGTTGTGGGACGACCAGCGGGTTGGATGGCGGAGTTGACGGGTCGGTCACCGATGAAGTCGCCGGGGCGGCCCTCGACGCGACGCGAGATCGAGCGGCTGTTCTGGGGCGAGATCGCCAAGGGGCTGACCAGTGAGGATGCGGCGGTCGCTGTCGGAGCCGCGCCAGCGGTGGGAACGCGGTGGTTCCGGCACGCTGGCGGGATGCCGCAGATCAACCTGACCGTCTCGGGCCGCTATCTCTCGTTCGCGGAACGGGAGGAGATCGCTCTGCTGCGCGTGCAGGGCGCCGGGATACGGGACATCGCCGGACGGCTGGGCCGGTCACCGTCGACGATCTCCCGGGAGCTGCGGCGCAACGCAGCCACCCGCGGCGGCAGACTCGAGTACCGGGCGTCGGTCGCGCAGTGGAAGGCAGACCTGGTGGCAGGGCGCCCCAAGGAGGCCAAACTGGCCGCGAACGAGCGACTGCGGGAGTATGTCCAGGACCGCTTGCTGGGCGTGATCCGAGCCCCGGACGGGAGGGCGCTTCCCGGTCCGCAGGTGCCCGAGTGGAAGGGACGCAACAAGCCGCATCGCAATGATCGTCGGTGGGCGAATGCCTGGAGCCCGGAGCAGATCTCCGCCCGACTGAAGATCGATTTTCCTGAGGACGAGTCCATGCGGATCAGCCACGAAGCGATCTACCAGGCCCTTTACGTCGAGAGCCGCGGCGGCCTCAAGCGTGAGCTCGTGGCCTGCCTGCGCACCGGCCGCGCGCTGCGTGTTCCACGGGCGAGGAGCCGGAACAAGCCGGGCGGTCACGTCACCGCGGAAGTGTTGATCAGCCAGCGGCCCGCGGAAGCTACCGACCGTGCGGTGCCCGGCCACTGGGAAGGTGACCTGATCATCGGGCTGAACCGGTCGGCGGTCGGCACGCTCGTGGAGCGCACTACTCGTTACACGATGCTGGTTCACCTGCCACGGGCCGAGGGCTACGGCACAATCCCGCGCACCAAGAACGGGCCTGCACTGGCCGGCTACGGCGCCGTGGCCATGAAGGACGCCCTGGCCACCACGATGGCCACCTTGCCCGACCAGCTTCGCCGATCACTGACCTGGGACCGCGGGAAGGAACTCTCCGCTCACGCCCAGCTCACGGTCGAGACTGGACTGCCGGTCTACTTCGCGGACCCGCACTCGCCCTGGCAGCGCGCCACGAACGAGAACACCAACGGGCTGCTACGTCGGTATTTTACCAAGGGTACCGACTTGTCCCGATGGGACGCCGACGAGCTGACCGCCATCGCCGCGGTCCTCAACTCCCGCCCCCGCAAAACCCTCGGTTGGAAGACACCCGCGGAGACCCTCCACGAACATCTACAATCAGCGCAGCCCAGCGTTGCTACGACTGGTTGAACCCGGCCTGACAGCCGCGGTCCGAGTGAAAGATCACCGGCCGAGTGGGACGGCGCTTCCGACAGGCGGCGGTGAGGGCATCGGCGACCAGATCGGTCCGCAGGTGATCGGCGGTGGCCCAGCCGACCACGCGACGGGAGGTGATGTCGATGACGGTGGCCAGATAGAGCCAGCCCTCCTCCGTGGCGATGTAGGTGATGTCGCCGCACCAGCGGGCATCCAGGCCGGCGGGGTCGGGCTGGAAGTCCCGGACGACGAGATCGGGCCGCAGGGCAGCTCGTGGATCGGGGATCGTCGTCGGGTGCCGTCGTCTGCGGTGTCGGCCCTGCAGGCCGGCAGCCCGCATCAGCCGCGCGACACGTCGGCGGCCAGATCCGGCGCCTGCCCGCTTGAGCACGGCATGGACGCGCGGGGCGCCGTAGGTTCCCCGCGATCTTGTGTGGACGTCGGCGACTTGTTCCGCCAGCTCGGCGTCACGGACCGCGCGGGGACCAGGCTTGGCAGCGCGGCGGGCGTAGAAGGCGGTCCGGGAGACCTTCAGCAGCTCACACGCTCGTTTGAGGCTGTGACCTGCACGCTTCTCCGCCTCGATGAACGGGTGCACCGTCACCGGGTCTCCTTTGCGAAGAAAGTCGTCTTAGATTCAACCGGTCAAGGCTACCCCCACGGGTGGGTGACGACCTCGTTCATGATCAACCTCACAACCTGCGAGCACTCGCTGCCTCCAAGTAAGTCCTCGCCTACTGTCCTGAGTCAGAGGTTTGTCGTTGGTCTGGTATGAGTCGTTCTGGACCGAAGATTCCGCCGGTTGTTCTGACTGATGCCGAGCGGGACATGTTGCTGTCGTGGGTGCGTCGTCGTTCGAGTGCTCAGTCGTTGGTGTTGCGTTCGCGGATCGTGTTGGAGTGCGCCGAGGGTCATGCGATCGCGGAGGTGGCCCGACGGTTACAGGTCACGACGGACACGGTCCGCACATGGCGCCGGCGCTTTCTGGAACGCCGTCTGGATGGTCTGTGTGACGATCCGCGCCCTGGTGTTCCACGGAAGATCACCGACGCGGATGTGGAGCGTGTGATCGTCAAGACCCTGGAGGAGAGACCCAGGAACGCCACGCACTGGTCGACCCGGTCGATGGCCGCGGCCACCGGCATGTCGCAGTCGGCGATCTCGCGGATCTGGCGGGCTTTCGCCCTGCAACCGCACCGCGCCGAGACCTTCAAGCTGTCCAAGGATCCGCTGTTCGTGGACAAGGTACGCGACGTGGTCGGGCTGTATCTCGATCCGCCCGAGCGGGCGTTGGTGCTGTGTGTGGACGAGAAGTCACAGATCCAGGCGCTGGACCGGTCACAGCCGGTTCTGCCGATGATGCCCACCACACTCTTCGCGGCCCTGGACACCGCTACGGGCAAAGTGATCGGCTCACTTCATCGCAGGCATCGTGCGGTGGAGTTCAAGAAGTTCCTGACCAAGCTCGACCGTGAAGTGCCGGCCGACCTTGATGTCCACCTGATCCTGGACAACGACGTCACGCACAAGGTCCCGGCCGTGAAGAAGTGGCTGTTGGCGCACCCTCGGTTCCACCTGCACTTCACACCGACCGGATCCTCGTGGCTCAACCTCGTCGAGAGGTGGTTCGCCGAACTCACCAACAAGAAACTCCGCCGTGGTGTCCACCGCTCCGTCCAGGCACTCGAGCGTGACATCCGGGCCTGGCTCGCCGACTGGAACGACCAGCCAAGGCACTTCGTATGGACCAAAACCGCAGACGAGATCCTCGACAGAGTCGCAACATACTGCCGACGAATCTCTGACTCAGGACAGTAGATGTTACTCGATGGTCCAGCGTTGGAGGGGGGAGTTGGCATCCGGTTGCTGCGTTACAGCAGCTCCGTCAGCTGCGGAGGATGTGGACAGCAGCAGCCCGCTCTTGACGGAAGCGATGATGTGTCCCCCGCCGGGTAGGGGAGTCACCCTCCAGCGCTGGTTGGAGTTCCCTGTACAGGTCCACTGGATGACGGCCGCACCAGGTGCAGCGGAGCCGGCATCGACGTCGGCACAAAGTCCGGAGGCCCTGTTCACCAAGGTGTAGGACTTGTCGCTCTGCTGCTTCAGATCCCATTTCTGGTTGCTGCCGCCGTGCGGGGCCCAGGTGATGAGCTTGGTGCCATCAGTCTTGGAGCTGGCGGGATTGTCCAACGCCTTCCCACTGACAGTGAGGGTGCGCACGCCATCCAGGCTGCTGGCGACGCTGGGCCAGGGGACGCTCGCGTCGGCGTAGTAGCGGATACCGGATGCCGTCCAGCGCGGCCCTTGGGCCGCCAGCCGTTGGCTGAAGCTGTTCCAGTCGTGGGTGGACTGGGGCGACCAACCGATCTCGGCGATGGCGGGCAGGCGGGGGAAGCTCATGAAGTCGGCGTAGACGGACGGGGCGGGAAACTGATCGGTTGAGGTCGGCAGTTGGGTGCTGCCGGAGTAGGCGCGGTCGGCCCAAAGGGCCGCCTCGACGCCGGCGATCTTGTCGGAGGGCACAACTGGGGCGCTTCCGTCAGGCTTGGAAGTAGCGGTCGTCGGATCCCAGTCGTACGCCTTCCGTACGGAGACGTAGCCGTCCCAGCTAAGCCCGTACGGGGTCGTCGAGTCGTACTTCATGTCGAGGTAGGCCCGGTTGCTGGGGGACATGACGAAGCGGGCGCCTTGGGAGACCGCGTTGCGGGCGAAGCGGATGCTCTCGCTCTCGTTCGCAGTGCCTATGGAAGCGCGGTCGCTGTCGGTGCCCCAGTACTGCATCAGGCTGTTGGCCGGGATGGCGGCCTGGCCGAGCTGGTGCCAGCCCATCACGGTCTTGCCTGCGCGCGCTGTCGCCTGAGTGGCGGCCGAGACGTAGGCGGAGTACTCGGAGGAGGTGGCCTGTGGGGTCTCGTCTCCGCCGAGGTGGACGTAGGGGCCTGGAGTGAGTGCTGCCACGGCTGTGATCACGGTGTTGAGGAAGGTAGTGACATCCGATACGTGCTGCGCGTCTTTGAGGCAGTAGAGGCTGATGCCGATTCCGAAGCCGGAGTAGGGCGGCACCGTCTTGTTGTCACAGTTGAGGTTGGGTACCGAGGCCATGGCCGCTTTGGTGTGGCCGGGGCCGTCGATCTCGGGCACGACGGTGATGAAGCGGGATTTCGCGTAGGCCACCAGATCGCGATACTGGTCCGCCGTGTAGTACCAGGAGGTCCCGCCGGTGAAGCCGCTCTGCGTGCTTGCACCGATCTTGGTCAGGTTGGGTATCGCGTCGATAGCGATGCGCCAGCCCTGATCGTCGGTCAGGTGCAGGTGAAGAGTGTTGATCTTGTATGCGGCAGCCTGATCGATGTACCGCTTGATCTCGGCCGGAGAGTAGAAGCGGCGTGCGACATCCAACATGACGCCGCGGTAGGAGTACCGGGGCTCGTCGGAGACCTGGACCGGGGCGACGGTCCACGGTCCGGGCTTGAGGCTAGGCGATTCCACGGCGGCCGGCAGCAACTGCCGAAGCGTTTGTACGCCACGGAACAGCCCCTGGGCACCGTGTGAAGTAAGTACAACGCCGCCACTGTTCGAGGACAGCGTGTACCCTTCTGTGCCCAGCCCGGCAGGGCCGTCAGGCTCCAGGACGATGGCCTGGCTCTGTGCCTGTGCGGGGCTGGTCACCGCCAGGGTGTAGCCGGTGGCGGGGGCCAAGAGCCCTGCTAGATATGTGCCCACACCCCGCGAGTCTGCGTCCGTAGACATCACGTTGATTGGCGTCTGGGGGGTGAGCGTGAAGCCTGATCCTTCCACGCCGGTTTCGGACTTGGGCTGCGGCACGATGAGCGTCGTAGAGACCGCTGTGGGACGTGCGTCCAGCTGTAGGGGCCCTCCTTGCTGTTGTAGGCCTGAGGACAGTATTGAACCAGCGAGCGTGGTTGCAATGAGGGTGGCGAGGCCGCGGCGTCGCCACGGAAGGACACGCATCAGTGACTCCTTCAACAGGTGGCTTTGATGGGTCTGCGCTGTCAGGGACCGGTGGGGTGAAGATCGAAAGCACGATCAGGAATCACGGAGCCAGCAGTGCAGAACCATAGAGAGTTCGCGCGCAGATCTGCGCTACATGCCAATGGCGCAGAACCGAACAGACGGTGGCAGTCTGGAGGGTCGTTGGTCAAGACCGCGGTCTCTCAACCAGTGCGCGACTTTCTCGATCGCCATTGACGTTGACCAGGGCCGCTTTTCGCGGTCCGATATCCAGATGATTCGCCCGGCGGGCAGCCGGGGTGACTCCTGCGCCTATCTATCGCCCAATTAATTCTGGGATTCCGTGTGGGCGCAGGTTCGGTGACTCCTGGCTATTGACTAGCGTGAGGTACTCAGGGCGTGCGGCCTCCGAGTCGAGAGAGGGCGAGATCCTTGAAACGTCTTCCGATGGGTTTGAGGCGCGCGCCCGCAGGTCTTTACCAATCTGCATCTTGACGGGGAGTTCTCCCAGGTCTCAACTTAACGAACGGCTCGTAAAGAAGCCGTTTCTCGCGAGGAGCCCCCCCATGAGACATCACCCCTTTTGGGCTGCCATCAGCGCGGTCACCGCTCTCGTAGTGACCGGTTCTAGCTTCGTCCCGTCCGCTGTCGCTGCACCTGCCACCGCACCGTCCGCAGCAGATGCCGTAACAGTGGCGTCACCCGCCGCGCAGTCGGCCCTCACTCGCCTGCTTCCTGCACATCACGGGCAGTTCACCCTGTCACAGGTGACCTCGCCAGCAAGTGGTGATTACTTCACCGTGTCCGGGACCGCCGGCGCCATCCGTATCGAGGGCACCACCCCGGCAGTGATCCTTGGCGGCGTCAACCACTATCTCAAGCACACGGCCAAGGTGGACATCGGGTGGCCGGGGACGAGTACGTCGAAACTGCCCGCCACCCTGCCAGCGCCGTCCGCCCCCGTCCGCAAAGATGCGACAGTGCCACACCGGTTCGCCCTCAACGACACCGACGACGGGTACTCGGGCCCCTATCGGAACTGGGCGGATTTCGAAAAGCAGATTGACCTACTCGCCCTCCACGGCGTGAACGAGGTCTTCGTTCAAATGGGGGCGGAAGCTGCCTACTACGACGCGTTCCAGGAGTTCGGCTACTCCTCAGCCGAGCTGGAGGAGTGGATACCGGGCCCGGCACACCAGCCCTGGTGGCTGATGCAGAACATGTACGCGTTCGCCGGTCCCGTGAGCAAGGAGCTGATCGACAAGCGTGCCGCGCTCGGCCGCAAGATTGTCGACCGGCTGAACGAACTGGGCATGAAGCCGGTGCTGCCCGGCTACTACGGAACCGTCCCCCCGAACTTCACCACTAAGAACCCCTCCGCCAAGGTCGTGCCCCAGGGCAGTTGGGTTGGATTCGCCCGCCCCGACTGGCTTGATCCGCGCAACGCGATGTTTTCCCAAGTCGCCGAGGCGTTCTACCGTCACCAGAAGACCCGGTTCGGTAGCGCCACGATGTTCAAGATGGACCTGCTGCACGAGGGCGGCCAGTCGGGAGATGTGCCTGTAGGCGACGCGGCCAAGTCGGTCATGACCCAGCTTCAGGCCGCGCGTCCTGGAGCGACCTGGGTGCTCATCGGCTGGCTGGACAACCCCCAGACCGCCATTCTCGACGCGGTCGACAAGAGCAAGCTGTTCATTGTGGACGGCCTGTCTGACCGTTACAGCGCTGGCCCTACCGTCGACCGTGAAGTGTCATGGAAGGGGACCCCGTACGCGTTTGGCACGATCAACAACTTCGGCGGCCACACCTCCCTGGGAGCCAACACAGGGGTCTGGCTCGACCGGTTCGAGAAGGCCCGCACCAAGTCCGGTAGTGCGTTGAAGGGCATCGCCTATCTACCCGAGGGTACGGGTACGAACCCAGCTGCCTTCGAGCTGTTCACCGAACTGGCGTGGACTGCCGGACCAGTCGACCAGGAGAAGTGGTTCGCCGACTACGCCACTCAGCGCTATGGAGGGTACGATCCACATGCTGCCAAGGCATGGGATCTGCTGCGTGCCGGGCCGTACAGCCTACCCGCAGGTGTGTGGAGCGAGCCCCAGGACAGCCTTTTCACCGCACGGCCGGATCTCGCCGCCACCACCGCTGCGCGCTGGAGCCCAGAATTCATGCGCTACGACGCCGCGACGGTCCAGCAAGCCCTTGCCGAACTTCTGCAGGTCGCGCCTGCTCTGCGGAACAGTGACGCCTATCGCTTCGACCTGGTTGACGTCGCCCGCCAAGCACTGTCCAACCGGAGCCGAAGTCTGCTGCCGCAAATCAAGGCCGCCTACGGCAGCAAGGATTTGATCGCCTTCCGAAGCCGCGCCAGGGAGTGGAAGGATGACATGGCGCTTCTGGACCGGCTACTGTCCACCGACACTCGCTTCCTGCTCGGGCCTTGGCTCGAGGATGCCAAGGCATGGGGCGCCACGGACGCGGCGAAGACCAAACTGGAGTTTGACGCCCGCTCGATTCTCACCACCTGGGGTCACCGCTCCGGCAGTGAGGCCGGCTACTTGCGCGACTACGCCAACCGTGAATGGTCGGGCCTCGTCTCCGGGTTCTACGCCAAGCGGTGGGCGAAGTACCTCGACAGTCTTGACGTCGCCCTGAGCTCCGGAGCAGCACCCGCGTCGATTGACTGGTTCGCCAGCGACGACGACTGGAACCGGCAGCGAGACGTATACGCCACTACGGCGGCTGGCGATTCTTATGACCAGGCGGCCGCCGTACTCGCCGCGTTGCCGCCCGTCGGACGTACTCTCACCGGCGTGGGGGGCAAGTGTGTCGACGTCACCAACGGCAGCACGATAGACGGCACGGCCCTGCAGCTGTACACCTGCAACGGCACGGCGGCTCAGAGCTGGTCGTTGTCCTCCGACGGCTCAGCCAAGGCGCTCGGCAAGTGCATGGACGCCCGCAACGGCGCCACTGCCAACGGAACCGTCGTTCAGCTGTATGTCTGCAACGGCACCGTGGCCCAGCAGTGGATCCATCGCGACGACAGGACGTTGCAAAACGTCAAGTCCGGCCGGTGTCTCGATGCTGAAGCCGGCTCCACCGCCAACGGCACCCGCTTGTTGCTCTGGGACTGCCACTCAGGGACGAACCAGAAGTGGACGCACGGAAGCTGAGCGTGACGCGCCTCAGTGTGGGCTTGAGCATCCGAATGGTGTGACACCCGTCAAGACCAACGGATGTGGAGCAGTGATGTATTGGGTGGGCGACCCTCGGACCTCCCGGACGGGAGATCCGAGGGCGACATCAGGAACGTGCGGCCTGCCGCTTGCGGCGCGTTATGAAGCGGTGAGAAGCCCTCGGTGTGTGTCTCGGCTCCGCCAGCCTGCCCCGTACCGCGTCAGCGAGGAGTGCACGAACTGTTTCGCTTGCGCAGGCGCGGTTGGCTCCGATTCCGCCCGAGGGTCCGCGTTTGATCCACCCCGCTACGTACGTGCCCGCGTGGCCGGCGACGCGGCCTGCGTCGTGAGGGATGGTGTGCGTGCTCCCGTCGAACGGCAGCCCGTTGACGGGTTGTCCTCGATACCCGACGGCCCGAAGAATCATGTTCGCGGGGATGATTGCTTCCCTGCCACCGCTCGCGACCCGCACCCCGCGGACCACCGAGTGGCCCATGATCTCGCGCGGTTCCGAGTAGAAGCGAAACACGATGCGCCTCCCCGCCACCGGCGCACGGTTCCAGTCCACGGCTTTACGACGGGCGCCGCGTAGCATCCAGGCTTTGTCGCCCGGACCGGCCCTGTCGATCGCTATGCCGATACGTGGGTCATGGTCGTCGACGACGAGCTCCACACCGGGGAGGTGGGCAAGGGCGAGTAGCTCAGAGCGGGCGTACGCTGCGTTCCCGGGATCGCTGCGACCGAGGACGACCACTTCACGTACCGCCGACCGGCGCAGCGAGTCCAAGGAGTGGGCGGCGATGCCGGTGCCGGTCAGCGTGTCGGGGTCGGAGACGAGGATCCGGGCGACATCGAGGGCGACGTTCCCGTTGCCGATGACGACCACGCGCTCGGGGAGAGGCCCAATCGAGGCCGGCGCCAGTTCTGGATGGTCGTTGTACCAGGCGACGAAGGTCGCGGCGGAGACGCATCCCACGAGGTTTTCGCCCTTGATACCGAGTAGGCGGTCGTCGGAGGCGCCGACCGCGTAGATGACGGCGTGATGGTGCTCCGCGAGCGCTTGAACGCTGATGTCGGTGCCAACGTGTAGTCCTAGATGCATTCTCGTACGGGGGTGGGCGTGGAGCCGGGCGAAGGTTTCGCTCACCCCATTCTTGGTCGCCGGGTGATCTGGGGCCACGCCGTATCTCGCGAGACCGCCTGGCGCTGGCAATCGGTCGATCAGCGTCACTTTGGCGTTCGTGCGCAGCAGCAAGTCCTGAGCCGCGTACATGCCCGCTGGCCCAGTACCGACGATCGCCACGCGCAAGGGGGCGGAACCGGACGGTACGTCGCGCGGGAACGAGGGCGCGCTCCAGGGATGGAGGTTCGGAGCCTGTGCAACCGGCGCGGGCTTCGAACCCTCGAAGTATGCGGCGTTGCTCCTGGCATACTGCCGCAACGGCAAGGAGAGCTCGTCGACCGGGTAAATAGCGTCCACCGGGCAGGCGTCGGCGCATGCACCGCAGTCGATGCAGGACTGTGGGTCTATGTGCAGCATCTCGGTGCTGCCGAAGGCTTGCTCTTCGGGAGTTGGGTGGATGCAGTTGACTGGGCAGACCGCTACGCAGCTGGCATCGTTGCAGCAGGTCTGGGTGATGGCGTAGGTCATGGTGTCAGCGGTCCCCTCTGCAGGCCGGTCAGATGAGGTTGGCGCGCTTGTAGAAGATCAGCGACGTTTTGGTGAGGAGACCTGTCGAGGCCAGGAAGTCCATGAGGCGGCCGCAACCGGAGCGCATCATCGCCTTGTGCCGCTGATTCTTCCGCGCCTCTGTCAGGGCGCGCCGGGGGTCGAGCCCGGCATTCGTGTACACTGCAGGGCTGACCATGCTGGTGACAATGAAGTAGGACGCAGCCGCGATGGAGACGGCGCTGATCTGCCGGCGTAGCCACCCCACGTGCTGAAGGCGCCTACGCAACTCGTCGCGTGCGAATTTCATGTGCCGCGACTCTTCGACAACGTGGATGTTGTTGATTGTCCTGACGAACGGGGCGACCCGCTCATCGCGCATCCAGTCGCGCTGCATCACGTCGAGGACTTCTTCGGCGACCAGGATGGCCGCGTATGCCGTCTCCCCGAAGGCCAGGGCCTTGAACGCCCGTCCGAGCTCGACCACATACCGGGGAGGCCGGTACGCGGGAGCGCCGAGCTTTTCAACCCCTCGGGCGAACATGATCGAGTGACGGCACTCCTCGGCGATTTCGTTGAGCGCCCATTGGAACCTGGCATCCGTTGGGTCCTGAGCGTAGATGTCCCGCAGTATCATTTGCTGGAGGATCATTTCGAACCAGATACCGGTGCTTGCCACCGAGGCCGCTTCCTGGCGTGTCAGCTCCTTGCGCTGCGCCTCGCTCAACTGCTCCCAGTACTCAGTGCCGAACAGGGTGCTCCATTCGGGACTGGCGCCGTGGAAGGCCCTGTCCAGAGGTGTGTCCCAGTCCACTTCGGATTCCGGATCGTACGAGAGCTTCGCGGCCGATGCGAGGAGCCTCTGGGCGACTACGGATTCGTCGGTCGGCGCCTCGCTCTCCGGCGGGGCGGTGTTGCGGGGCATGATGGGCCTCCTTGGTCGGGCGCTTTCCGGTTAGTACGAAAGCGCAGCGGTGTCAGCGCGAAGGCCTGAGCCTCTCGGCGTCTGTTGACGGACCGTATAGCAGGCTCAGTGAAAGGCCTACCCGCGAGTAGCTATGAACTGGAAGTTCGTACCAACGGATAGATGGCGACGCTTAGGTTGTCGCCAGAGCGCGGCGAGAAGTCCGCGGGAAAGCTTGATCGAGACAGGACATCCGGGCAAGCGGCAACGACGGCCCGGTCCTGGGACCTGGCCGCCGTAGGTGCACACCGCTGAGCTTGCCGCAGCTACCGCACACGTCGTCACCACCGCATGTCGTCCTCCGTCAGGTTGTCACCTCGAAGGAGTAGAGGGAGTAGCCGTATGTGGTGCCGCGGGTGATGCCTTGCATGCGGATGTGGCGGGCGGTGGTGGTGGTGGTGGGGAAGGTGAGTGTGTCGGTGACGGGTCCGGTCAGGCCGCGGCGTTGGGCGAAGGTGCGCCATGTGGTGCGAGGTGCCCCACGAGTGGCTCTTCCCCCGTGTCGCCGCGGCCGTCCACCACGCGGGCGCGGGCACCACCGCCGCCACCCTACGCGCCGGCATTCCCAGCGTGCCCATCCCCGTCATGCTGGATCAGCCCTTCTGGGCCGGCCGACACACAGCCTTGAACTGCGCCCCCGACGCCATCCCCCTCGCCGACCTGACGGCGGACCGGCTCGCTCACGCGATGGCCGCGATCGCCGAAAGCCCTCACTACCGAAGCAGTGCACAGCGCCTGCGGTCACTTCTCGTCGCCGAGGACGGCGCCGCGGCCGTCGTCGAGCGGACGGCTATTGCAACCCGCTCCGCATAGTCCCTACCGGTCGCCAGGCGTCGTGCCGTCGGAGACACGAGCAGTCGGTATTGAGGAATCGCATCTTGGATCGTGGTCCGCGGCACGAAAGAGCAGAGCGGCGGGTTGCCAGTGCCCGGCGGGTGAGAGTCTTGCGCGAGAACCTGCGTTCCATGTTCCCCGGGTTGAGCGGCAGGGACCTTGACCACCTGACCGGTGCTAAGCACAGGACGCGTGTGGGCTCGGGCTACCGAGTTCTTCCGGCCCTCCTCCAGTGAGTCCCTGATAGGTGCCAGCAGAATCGCCATCGCCCATCCCGAAAGGCTCACAAGCACGCAAGGGGCGGTGGTCGTGACAGCACACATGGCCTGCCCCATCCTGGCCGCCTACTGGATCGCCGAGAATTACGGACCCGTATCCCTCATCTCCTCCACCAACCTCCGCCACCCCAAAATGCGCTTCTACTACTCAAGAAGAGCCCGCCAAGTCCAATTCTCCGACGGCAGCGATCTCAGCCAGATCGCCGTTCTGCGGGAACGGCTCGCACGGAACGAGTATGTCCTGGCGATGCCGGATACACAGACACCTTCATATGGTGGTATCGAAGTGCAGTTCTTCGGCCACCGGACACGGATGCTGGCCGGACCCGCCCTCCTCGCCCTACGGGCATCGGTACCCTTGATCCCCATGACCCTCTGGTACGACAACTCGCCCGTCATGAAAGGCGAGCTGCACTCGCAGGTGCATGCATACGGGCCTGGCAGCATCCGCGAAAGAGCAACTCAGGCCATACAGGAGGCCGCAACGGTCTTCGAAAAGGCGATCACCCAGCACCCCGAAAGCTGGGCATTGTTCAAGCCCTTGTGGCCCGAAGCGGAATCGGTATCCGAATGAAGGGCCACCGCCGCCCGCCCGGCTCTGTTCCTTCGGAGGGAGGAGCAGCGTCATCACTACCGAGACGGCCCGCGTCGGGCGCGTACAGGTAGACCAGTCCCTGGGGCGCCGAAGGGCGCCGTTTCCTGGTCGGCTACCTCCTCTCTTACGTCCTGGGGTACGTCGTCGTCGCCTTGTGCCACTGGCGCACGGGGCCGGCCGGCCGGAGCTGGGCCCGTGGAAAGCGCGGCTGCACCTGACCGCCCTGTGCCTCGCACCGGTCCTCTCCAGCACGCTCGCGCCGCTCTTCGAGCGCTTCATGGGACTCGACGGCTGGACGGCCCTGTCGGCAGGGGCCCGCCATCGATTGCGGGCTACTGGCGTTCACGGCGACCGCGGTGGCCAGCGTGCGCCTCGTCCTGAGCCGGCCACCGGTCGGCAGCGGCCGACCCGCCGAGGGCGGCAGGACTCCGGTCGCGTCCCAGCTCTCCTGCCCCCCTCGCCGAGCCCCGGGCTCCCCTGCCGGAGAGCGGGAAGGGCTCCTGTCGCCCGTAGAGTTGCCGGAGAGGAGCCCCCGCCGGAACGTACAGTTGCGGCGGGGGGGGCGCGCCAAACGCCCCGGCGGGG